>CAIJKT010000282.1 GCA_903821255.1 uncultured Lentisphaeria bacterium
AAATATCTGTTTTTTTTCTGCTGCCTTTTGACAATAGCAGCAAGCGAAACTTTTGCACAATCTGATACTTTTAAGAACGTCCAGGTTAAGGCAAAGTTCCAGCAGACCCCGACTTATCAGGTTACCAACTATTCCTCTTCGAATCTGGGTAATTGCGAATGGCTGGTTCTGAATATTTCCTACAACACCCCCGCCGGCGGCAGACCCAATGAATACGTCTGGCTGGATGAAGTTTCCATTGAAGCTGAAATCCTGTTCATGGCGGATTATCAGGGAAAAAAGGTAATGGCCATGGTAAGCGGCAGCACGACCTACTGGTCCCTTGAAATGGACGGCAAGAAGCATCAGGAGATAATGGCGGTTCCGCCGGAAATTTTCAGGCGTTATTCTCTGACCCCAACCTTCAAGACGATCCCCGTCTTCGGGCGGATTATATTCTACAGCAAGTCCAGGACGATTCTTGGCGGCGGGTATTTTTATGTGAATCAGGCTGGCACGGTGACCGACAAAGACATTGCCGGCATGTTTGATAAATACAAAGGCCCGGTAAGCAACTCGTTGAAAATAGAAAACATGATTTTACCGAGAGACAAATCGCCATGGGCCGCGATTCAATATGACTTTTATGACCTGATTAAACCGGAAATAAAGAAATAATGGGCAAAGAGAATACTGTTTTAACAATTGATATCGGCGGCGACAGCCTTAAGATGGCGGAGTTTTCATTTCCCTCCGGCGGGGGAATGACACTGGAGAAGTTTGCTTTTGCCGAATATGACATAGATTTGAAAGAAGCCGGCTTTGTCGAAGTATTTTCTTCCGTTTACAACCGTCTGCTTGCCGAGAACAATTTTGCTTCACATGGCATCAGGGTTTCGATTTCCGGTCAGTCCGCATTCACCCGTCTGAGCAAACTTCCGCCGCTGGGCGAGGATAAGGGCAGAATTGAGCAGATAGTGGAATATGAAGCCAAACAGACAGTGCCCTATCCCATGGATGAAGTGATCTGGGATTATCAGTTAGTCAAGCATACCATTAAAGAAAGCCTTCCCGCGCCGGAACCGGAGCCCACGCCGGAAGGCGAAGAAGCCCCCCCGCCCCCGCCGCCGGAGGAAAGCACCGTTGATGAAATGGAAGCCTTGTTTGTTGCAGTGAAGAGTGATCTGGTAAGTGAGCTTGCGGATGTCATACAGGAATCCGGGAAAGAAATTCTATCTATTGAAATTGCGCCTACGGCGTTTTTTAATGCAGCCCGGGCCAATCAGATCGGGGTGAGTCAGTGTGATATGATCCTGAATATCGGCGGACGCTGCTCCAGCCTGGTTTTTGCCGATCAGGGGCGCGTTTTCGCCAGGACTATTCCAATCGCCGGACATTCGGTGACACAGCAGATCAGCAAGGAATTTAATATCAGTTTTTCAGATGCCGAAGAATTGAAAAGACGTCATGGCTTCGTTGCACTGGGCGGCGCGTATGAGGAGCCTGATTCCGAAGTTGCCGCTACAATTTCCAAGATCGCCCGCAATGTGATGACCAGGCTGCATGGCGAAATCAACCGCTCAATCAATGTCTGGCGCTCTCAATACGGCGGCAATAAACCGTCGCATCTTTATCTGGGCGGCGGCAGTTCCTTAATGGCTTACACCCCGCGTTTTTTCAATGAAAAACTCCGGATTCCGGTTGATTATTTGAATGCTTTCCAGGTTGTCGGCATCGGTCAGGGGATCAATAAAGAACAGCTTCTTGAAGTGGCCCCGATGTTTTCCGAGCTTATCGGCCTGGCGTTAAAACATATTGTAACCTGCCCGGTTGACATTTCGCTGATGCCTTTATCCATCAAGCAGTTCAGAGCCCTGCGGCGTAAAAAGCCTTATTTTTATGCAAGCGCGGTTTCAATAATTCTTTGCCTGCTGGTTTTCTACTGGGGGGTCACCAAACGGCTTGATTTCGACAAAGGCCGGGTGGATGTGGCGAAAAAGGAAGTCGACAAAACCAATACGCTGGTGGATAAGGTAAAACTTCTGAAGCGCGATTTGGATTCCGCACAAGGTGAATATGAAGAAGCGATGGATATTATCAG
>CAIJKT010000283.1 GCA_903821255.1 uncultured Lentisphaeria bacterium
ACTCTGGATTTATAATTTTATATTGATATTCAATACGTCTATATAAGGTATAAATAAATTTAAGAGGTTTCATTATGAAGAAAAGTTATGGCAAGGGCGATGTTGACTGGTTTCAGGAAGCAAGATTCGGCATGTTCATTCACTGGGGGCTTTACGCCCTTCCCGCCAGGCACGAGTGGATAAAGTATTATGAGAAGATCACGGATGCCGACTACCAGAAATATTTCGACCATTTCAATCCGGATCTATTCAATCCGAAGGAATGGGCCAGGGCTGCCCGCGAAGCCGGCATGAAATACTTCGTTATCACCGCCAAGCATCACGAAGGATTCTGTCTGTGGGATACAAAATATACTGATTACAAGATCACCAATACCCCGTTCGGACGTAACGCATTGCGGGAAATCGTTGATGCGTTCCGCGGGGAAGGTCTGCATGTCGGCTTGTATTATTCGCTGATTGACTGGCATCATCCCGAATTCGAGGCGGACATGAGTCACCCATGGAATCACGAGGAAATCAAGCAGTCCGGAGTAAAGCGCGACCAGAAAAAATATAATCAGTACATGCGCAATCAGGTCGAGGAACTGCTTACAGAGTTCGGCAAAATAGATATCATCTGGTTCGATTTTTCATATCCGAAGCAAGGCAAAGGTCACAAGGAGTGGGAATCGGAAAAGATGGTTAAACTGATCCGTAAACTCCAGCCGCATATCCTGATTGACAACCGTCTCGATCTGGATGGTGCCGAAGACTTCGTCTCGCCCGAGCAGTATGTTCCAGTTGACGGCATGCGCGATGAAAAAGGCAATCTGCTGGTGTGGGAAGGCTGTCAGACGTTTTCCGGCGCCTGGGGTTATCACCGCGATGAAAATACCTGGAAAAGCAGCAGAATGCTGATCGAAATGCTGGTTAACCATATTTGCAGAGGCGGCAATCTGCTGCTTAACGTGGGCCCCACCGCCCGCGGCGTACTGGATTACCGCGCCATGGACCGGCTGCAAGCTATCGGGGCATGGATGAAATTTCACAACCGGGCAATTTACGGCTGCACCATCGCTCCGAAATACATGGTTCCGCCGGAAGACTGCCGTTATACATACAACCCGGAGACCAGACGGTTGTATGTACATATCTTCGCCTGGCCGTTCAAGGCGCTCCACCTGCCGGAAATGGCAGGAAAAGTCAAATACGCCCAACTGCTTAATGATGCCAGCGAAATCAAGATGAGGGATGAAAAGGCCGACATTCATGCTGGACTCAATGCCAAAAGCCCTAAAGGCGCACTCACCCTGGAGCTGCCGATCGTTCAGCCAGACGTCGAAGTTCCGGTTATTGAACTGTTCCTGAAATAAATTCGCGGTTATTTGCGCAGCGGGATTTCCCGCTGCTTTATTTTGCTTCAATGAGCAGAAATAAAGAATGAAGCGAACTTTTTCTTTGCAGGAAATATGATGGGGAATGTTGATTTTTTCGCAATTTACACCTATATTATAAGGATTATCAGTTTGAATGTAATGAACCCCGTGCGAACCGGGGGCTGTCGCGCAACTGTGA
>CAIJKT010000284.1 GCA_903821255.1 uncultured Lentisphaeria bacterium
ACATGACAGGTTAACAATAAAACTTATTTATAAAGGAATATGCCAATGACATTCATGGAAAAAATCCGTCAGGCCTGGGTAAAGAACAATTCACTGGTCTGCGTCGGCCTCGATCCTGACATAAAAAAACTGCCGGCCTGCCTGAAAGGCGCTAAATATCCGGTTTTTGAGTTCAACAAGGCACTGATAGACGCCACCGCCGATCTGGTCTGCAGCTACAAGCCGCAGTGCGCCTACTACGCCGGGCAGGATGTGGAGGCGGAACTGAAAATGACGATGTCGTATCTGCAGGAAACCCATCCGGAGATCCCGGTCATCCTCGATGCCAAGCGCGGCGATATCGGGCCGACCGCCGAAATGTACGCGAAAGAGGCATTCGTCATTTTCAATGCCGACGCGGTCACGGTGAATCCCTATATGGGGCTGGACACGCTGAAGCCGTTCATGGACTATGCCGACCGCGGCACGGTCATCCTCTGCCGGACGTCCAATCCGAGTTCCAGGGAACTCCAGGAACTGCTCTGCAACGGCATGCCGGTTTATGAGCATGTCGCCAAGCTTGCCCAGGAAAAATGGAATTACAACCGGAACATACTGCTGGTGGTCGGGGCGACATTCCCGGAAGAACTCGGCAAAGTCCGCTCCATCTGCCCGGAAATCCCGTTTCTGGTGCCCGGTGTCGGGGCACAGGGCGGCGATGTTCAGAAAGTTGTCGAGAACGGGCTTGCCGCCGACGGCCTGGGCCTGATCATCAATTCATCGCGCGGCATCATTTACGCGGACAGTTCAGCGGAGTTCGCCGCGGGGGCGAGGCAGGCCGCCATCGAGCTGCGCGACCTGATCAATCAGTTCAGGTAAAAATTTGCAAAACCGTTTTCAGCGGTTATTGTTACACTGATCAAAGGGGAGTCAGACTCCGGAAAAATGCAAAAACACAAGAGGAGGCAAATATGGCCAGCGTAAAACTCTACAAGAAGACCGGTGACAAAAAAGCTGTCACAATCCAGACCAGTCTCGAAAAGAATTTCGGATTTGTTCCGGAAGTTTTTCAAGCCATGGGGCGCAGCGGCGAGTTTCTGGACAGCATGCTGAAGCTCGCGGATGCCGCCGGCAAGAACCTTGATCCCAAAACCAGAGAATTGATTGCGATCGCGGTCAGCGCCGTCAACGGCTGCCAATACTGCATAGAAGCGCACCGGGCAATGGCGCTTAAAGCCGGAGTGAAAGACGAAGAAATCACCGGTGCGCTGGAAGTCGCGGCAATGATGAGCGCGTTCAATAATTTCAACAAAGGCATTGGCCTGAAGTGCGACATTAAAGCTAAAAAATAACTATTTATAAAGCCGTGCCTGTTTTTGACAAGCACGGCACATCTACGGCAATATGTCAGTAAAGATTCAAATTGAGTGGAAGAACATCGTCTACCGCGGGGTGGAATCCGAAGAACTCGACTATAAGGCGGCGCTGGACTGGCGCAAGCTGAACCGCGGCGGCAAGGCTAAATTCGTCCGCCACTGCCTGGCGATGGCCAATACCAAAGGCGGTTATATCGTAGTCGGGGTCGGCGAAGATTCCGCCGGCCAGCCGTCGCTGTTCACCGGGCTTACCGGCGAACAGGCCAAATCATTTGACCCGACGATCGTCGGAAACTTCATCAACAAATACGCCGACCCGGAAATTGATTTTACGATTGAGCGTCCGATCGTTGACGGCAAGCGTTATGCAATACTTGTCATAAGGCGGTTTTCCAATATACCCCATGTGTGCAGTTACGGTTTTGAAAATGAGCTCCAGCAGGGAGTTTTCTACATCCGTACCGCGGACGCGTCCAGCAGGCCGGCCTACCGGGCCAGCGAAATTCACGGCATCATTCAGCGGGCACTGCGCAATCAGCGGGAAATTCTCGGCCGGATGATCCGGGGGGTGCTCTACGAGGAGCGGGTGACGATTGAGCAGAATGCCAAAAGCCATTTCGCCGAAGAGCGGGCTCATTCCAGAACGTTCTTCGACCGCAGAAGCAACCAGACCGGCGACAGTTCCGGCATCAGAATAGATATTATGGTGGCGCCGCCGCAGTACATCCCGGAGAAATTCAGCCTTTCCGAACTGAAACGGGCATTTTCCGATGTGATCTCGCTGCAGACCTCAACTACGTTTATTTCCGAGGTCGAGCTCGATGAGAGTTATTTTTCGAACATCTCGCTGCGGTCAATGCCCGAAAGAGGCAAAAAACTGTGGCAGATGTTCCAGTCCGGCATGTTTCATTACATCAGCGTCTGGAGCGGCTCCGGCAAAACCATAAAATATCCCGAGCTGGTGAAGTTTTTTGCCGAGGCGGTAAGTTGTTTCAGCCAGTTGTATTCCGAGCTTGGCTACTACGAGGAGTTGCTGGATATCAGGATTGAAATCGACCATGTCGAGGGCGTGATGCTGACCAATACCCCGGAACCGCTGAAGAAACTTGACCGCGAATCGGACTGTGTCTGCCGGATTCCGCAAATCAAAATCCAGCTCAACCGGACGGCGGCTGACATGGCCAGCGGATACATTGACCACGCGGCCAGGATAATTCTGGAAGTCTGCGAAAGATTCAATCTGCCGGAAGGCAGGCACCGCAAGCTGAATGACACTATCAAGAAATACCTGGAAAAGCGCCGCTGAGCATGAATTACTTGTTGATGATGCCTTCCAGGAAGTACATCGTGGTCATACCTTTGCCCTTGACCTCAACCGAACCGCGTTCCGTGAATTTGAAATGTTCGCGGGCCAGTGCATATGTTTCGCTGGAAACATTGATTCTCATGGGTTCGGAATAGTGCTCCATCCTGGCCGCGGTATTGATCGTGTCCCCGAACACATCGTAGATATATTTTTCGATGCCGACAATCCCGCCTACCACTCTGCCGGAATGCACTCCCATGCGCATCTGCCACTTCATCTTATGGTTCTGATTGCGTTTTTCGAGAAAGGCCATGCATTCAAAAGCCGCCTTGAGGACGTTGCAGGCATGTTTCTCATCCGGTTCAGGCATGCCGGAAACGCTTAAATACGCGTCGCCGATGGTCTTGATCCGCTCACAATGGTTATGCTTGAATATCCGGTCAAACCCGGTAAAAACATCACTTAATTCGCAGATGACGTCCGCCGGGTCAATGGTGCTGGTCAATTTTGTGAAATTGACGATGTCGGAGAAAAAGACTGTAACATTGTCAAAACATTCAGGAATGCTTGAGC
>CAIJKT010000285.1 GCA_903821255.1 uncultured Lentisphaeria bacterium
ATTACAATTTGACTGAAGCAATCGAAAATGTGGAAGAGCAATTACGCCGGAACCGGCTGATTGCCGGAAATAATATCATTATCGAAAATACCGGGTCCGGATTTAAGATCAGCAGCCTGGCCGGAGCCTCCGGCGCATTCAGATACAAAGGCTATTTCAAAGTGATCAGCACCGGCAGCAAGCCGGAACCTGAAGTAACAGTGGTTGACGGCGGTTACGTTAAAAATGCCGCCTGCGGCTATGTTACCGCCAAATACGGCACAAGCTATATCAGATACCCGGTTGATTCAAATTCCTTTGAGATTTCCGGCGCTTGCAGCATTTACCTGGAAATAGATCTGCTGACATTCACCGCCGAGGTCAAGCAGGCTGAACCCGCAATGCCCTCCGCTCCCGCCGGCAAATGGCTGGTATTGCTGGCGGACATTGATCTCGATGAATCAGATAACCCGCGGATAAACCAGATTCACAAAACCGGCGAAGTCTACATCGAAGTCTTCAGGGATGTGTATAACGGACCTTTCGCCATCCGCGATACCAGCGACGGCGAAACAAAACAAATCACCGTGTGCAATGGCGCGAATCCTTCCGATCCGGTCGCCGGATATATCTGGCACGGCAATCTTGTGTTTCCGGTCGCCCCCGCGACATTTCCGGTCAATGAAAACGGGCCGGACCTGTTTTTGTTTCTGCGTTATTCCGGAGACGCATATTCGTGCGGCATCGTAACCCGGGATGAATTGATCACTGATGACTATCAGTATGCTTCAACTGAAATTGGTTATGTGCGCCAGTCCGGGGATTTCGTGCCAATTTATCAATATTTGAAAAACAACTGGATAACAACCGGACGGGTGGTATGATGGCAGCGCTCAGCAATACTTTCGGCTGGGATTATTTTGCGGACTGGTCCGGCGAAGACACCCTGAAGAATTTTCCAGCGGTCAATATTGAGACGGCAATTACGCTGGCATACAATGAACGCTATGCCTGGTTTCCGACCCGCGACGAAGTGATCGCGTCGCATAAGCGGAATTTTACGGTTTATGACCAGAGCGGCATTGCATACTGGTGGCTGAACCTGATTCCGCATCTGAAAATAAACGGCAGATACGTCATTTATGACGGCGAAAACCCGCCGTCGGGAAGGGACAGCGGATATGGCTGGAAAGCGATCGCGGTTAAAGGCGATGCGATTCCGGATATGATAACCCCGGGCCATGACAGCCATTTCAATGTTTCTGCCGGCAGCGGCGCCATTCCTGCTGCTGTACTCTGGTATCATACATTCACGGTCGCGGAAATGGAAGAATTAATCGGCGAGACAATCCTGCCTTATCCATATGGATTCCCTTTATTTTCCGCCAAATATTATATTCAATTTTATAAAATCATCAATTCCGTAAAACACCGGCTTTTCTACGCTTCACCGCCTCGCTGGTTCGCCGGATTTGAAGATTATACCCGGTCAGACATCGGCCAGTCCGAACTGATCGCGCTGCTTTCACAGCAGAATATATATAGTGTTGAGGTTGCTCCGCATTACAACCGCCCCGGCTTTTACGACGCTCATATAAAAACCGTGCCGGCCAGTCAGGTTGCGGAATATCCGGAGGATGTTTATTTCAGGCAGGTCACTGCTTATGGAGAACCATTATGGACCGCGACTGATGAATTTGCTTTATACAAGCATTTTGAACCGGGCGATATTTTCAGGATTGACCGGCCGCGGATTCCGGCAATCCCGGACGGCGCCTCGTTCTGTCAGACGCTTGATCTGGTCAGTATCGAAGACCGTGCTCCGGTTGCGGATAAATTCATTTTTAAAAGCCCCTGACTGGTATTTCAGTTTCTGTTTTTTATCGAGTTAAGCATTTACAATAAAATGATTTACGTCATTATCAGGTTACAAAATTACTATATGTGGATACAAGAAACAGCCCAACATTAAAAAAGGAGGCGCTATGTCAGGATTTAAACGAATACCAGTAAAAATCGACGCGGCAACAGGACGTCAGATCAATGAGAGCGGAACCGCTATCCGGGAAGCGGATTATTTCCGGCTGCTGTTCGATGAAACCGTAATTCTCTGTTGTGAATTTTACGACCTCGAATGGTCCGGCGGCATCCCCGTCATGAAAGCACATCCGGTGTCCGGGGATATGACGCTGTCAGCGTTTGGCGACTGTGATTTCGATCCCGCCACCCCTTTTATGTTTCTGTCCGAAGAAAGCAGCGATCCGGCGATCAATCATGTCAATGCTTCCGGCGACTGGCACGGCGGCGCTGACGCGGATCGCGGCAAAGGGCAGATCAGTTTCCGCATCAACACCAATACGGCGCGTTTCGATCAGGCAGTCAAAGCGTCCGGCAGCCAGAAATATTATTTCCTGATTATCGGCGTGCCTGCCGGTGAGACTGAAAAAAGCGTATTGGCGTATTTCCGCTTCAAGGCGGAAAACCGCCCAAGCTCCAGCTCCGGGGCACCGGTCAGCGCGGATCCGGAATATCTGAATGCTCTGCAGACGGCGGCATTGCTGAAAGCCGCCCCTGAATTTTCGTTTTCCGTTGACGGCTTGACAAATTGGCATGCCGCGCAGACTGTTGCCGACCGCTATTACCGTGAATGCAGGCTTGCCGGCGAATGGTCGGCGCCGGTGGCGTTGATTACCGGTGCGCAGGGCGAACAGGGTATTCAGGGGCTGCAGGGTGAACGCGGAATACAGGGAGTCCCCGGTCCGCAGGGGGCCGCCGGAACGCAGGGTGAACAGGGGCCGCAAGGACCGCCGGGTCCGGTCGGGCCTGCTGGGCAAACCGGCCCGGCCGGCGTTGCAGGCGCAGCAGGCGCAACCGGACCTCAGGGACCTGCCGGAGAAACTCCCCTGTTTTTGTCCGGTTCGTTTACAGAAGCCAGTTTGTCCGGCGGCATCCTGACGCTGTCACACTCCTGCGGCAATGTTTGTCTGCCGTTTGTGATTACCGATAATAACGGTAAAAATATAGCTCTCGATGAAAAGGCCGTCTCGTTTGCCGAAAATCAGATAACTGTTAATCTGGCTCTGTTCGGAACCTTGCCGGGAACATGGAAATATGCCTTTGGCGGTTTGCCTGGCGCCGTCGGTCCGCAGGGTCCGGCCGGAGCCGGCAATGGCGATGTTGCCGGACCGGCAGGTGCGGTTGACAGCCAGATTGCAATATTTGACGGCATTGGCGGCAAAATGATTAAAGACAGCGGCAAAACTATTGCCGCGGTAAAAGCGGAGGCGGTTGCAGATTCAAGAACTGCCTCCATTAATACCCGGACAGATAATTATACGCTGATTATCGGCGATGCCGGAAAAACTGTACGCATGAATAAAGCAACCGCCAATACGCTGACGATTCCGGCTGACTCCAGCGTTGCGTTCGTTGCCGGAACCATGATTGCGGTTATTCAGGCCGGCGCGGGGATTACGTCAATTAATGGCGCCGCAGGTGTTACCATCAATGGTGTAACCGCCGGCACCGGCGCGCTGTCAGGCCAATACAAGGGCGTGATGCTGATTAAAACCGCAACTGATGCCTGGGATGTGCTGGGCGCAATCGGGAGTATCGCATAATGCTTAATCTTTTATTGGCTGTTTTACAGCCGCCCCCCGTTGCTTCCGGCAGCGCCGCATTTCACAATCTATATCATGTCTCAGCGTCCGGGAGTGTCTGGGTAAACGGAACTTATTATCCATTGATTGATCCGGATATTTTTGATGAATGGGGGAATCCTGTCTATTACAATTATAATGGCGACGGATTCTTTCTTTTTGCTTATGCGAAAAACGGCAATGAATACTCGTTTAAGATTTCATCCAATTATCCGGACAGCGGGGTTAATTATTTTGCCTGGACCGGCACTGCCCCGCATGAAGTGAACAGTCCAAACATATTGAGCGGCGGTTCCGCTCCGTTTCCAACAATACAATAAAGGAGATATATCAATGAAATTCACAAACTTTAGAACCATCAAACTGGCAACCGTTCCCGCAACCGGCGATAATCCCCCAGCCGGCGCGGTGTACGAATGGCACACGTTGGATGAAGCCAATAATCTGGTTATCAATTACCGCCTCAGCGATGGAACAGACAAAATATTTCCTGTAGGGGCGGGAGGGGGATTTTCTGAGTTGCCAGTTACCGCGCTAGGTTCTTCCGGGACTCAAACGATTAACCGTTCAGTATCGGACAAATTCACAATTACTCCATCTGGGCCGGTAACTCTGACAACCAGTAATTTTGCCAATATGCAATCTGCAGAACTGGAAATTAATAACGGTTGCTCATATATCAGTTATCCGTCTGAGTGGGTATGGCAATCAAATACTATTCCTAGTTTACAGGAAAGCGGAGTTGACAAGTTTAAAATAAGTTCTTTTTTATGTGGCTCTACGTCTAAGATTTATGCAGAAAGAACACTTACTTATTATTTATTAAATGGGAACGATAGTCATACAAAATTGCTTATTAATTTTAGCTCGTTTCCATTTGTTGATATTTCAAGCAATGCTGCAACTATTACAAATTATAGCGTTACTTTTGATACCGCAATCAAGAAATTTGGAAATGGTTCGGCGGCAATGGACAATACTGGCGATTATCTGAGCTTGCCTTGGATCGCTGATTATTCGCCCGAGTCAGGAGATTTTACTGCTGAATGCTGGATTAAGACTACACAATCAGGTTCTAATTATCGTGGAATTTTGGGTGGTAATGCCGATGCGCCGTGGGCGCTATTATTAATGTCTAATGGAAGTATCTGTAATTATACGGACAGTGCGCATCAAACAACCGTTACAGTGAACGATGGCAACTGGCATCATGTTGCATGGGTTCGTCATAGTGGCAACAGTAAAATATATATAGACGGCGCGTCTGCCCTGTCATGGACCGATTCAGTCAATTACAGCACGCTAACAACAGACATTACAGGATTCACAGGGGCCAATGGTGAAACTGGCTGTAAACTTAGAATCGGCAATGATGTAAATAATGGCGGACTTGTTGGCAATATTGACTGCGTTCGTATCTCCAAAGGTATTGCCCGTTATACCGCCAACTTTACGCCGTCAATAATTCCATTTCAATAATTAAGGAGTAATTGAAATGAAAAGGATACTATACAAAATTGACAGAATAAAGTTTTACGAATTACTGAACTCCATTGGGAAAGGTAATCCGATGAATCTGGAGTGGCAGTCATGAAGCGGCCGGAAATACTCAAAATTCGCAGATTACTGTCACAAATTGACGAGTACGTGCTAGACACGCCAGCCGGATTCCATGAGTTGACAATTCAGTATATAGCGGACAATTACAATGGCGCAGGGCCGGACTGGATGCCGGATAATATGCGGCATGTCATTACCTGGCTGCTATCGTATTTTGAACCGGCGTTTCTGATCCATGATATGGAGTTTTCCGCCAGTAACCGGACGACAAAAGGCTTTATTGCCGCGAACTCCAGAATGTGGCGTAATATTCGCAAGATCATCAATTACGAGTATCCGCTGTTCAATCCGCTCTGCTGGATCAGTCGCGCTAAATGGTATGTACGCGGTTGTGTGACATACGAAGCCTGCAAACGTTTCGGCTGGTCTGCCTGGACTGATTAAAAACGAATACAATATAACCACAGAGGCACGGCGGCGCAGAGAATACAGTAGCGGTTTAAATCCGGAAGAGTGGCTGTTATAAAACAAAAAATATCTGAGTCTTTGTGTCTATGTGGTTTAAAAAGTTTTTCCGTAGTAACCATGAATTTATTATCCGGCGGAAAAGCCGGGAGAAGCGAGCAATAAAAATGAATTTTGAAGCATTGACTGTCGGCATCGGCATCTTAACCCTGTTTGCCACAATACTGACTGCAACCATCAGCGGCACTGCAACAATCCTCTGGCGTATCGCCAGAATTGACAAGGAAAAGGTTGACTGGTCCGCATGTCAGCATTTTCGCGAAACATGCCCATGTCGCCAGGAAATCCAGGAACTGAAAGAAACTCAAAACAAAAAGGATAAAACATCATGAAAAAATTAATTTGCGCGATTTGCGCAAGCTGTGGATTGGCTTTGCTTTCCGGATGCGCCGGATATAAAATCAATGACGATGGGTCGGCTTCATCCTGGGGCTTTCTAAGAACCCTGACCGTACAGCATGAATACTATCCTGACGGCAAACTGAAAACACGTAATTTGTCAACTCAAAGCAACACTGCGGATGTTATGATGGGCGCAAATGAGCTGTTAAAAACAGGCGTCGATACCGCCGCTAAATTGAAACCGTAATTGTTCAAAATTATATTTGGTACAAGAAATAATAGCCCATAAATTAAGCAATCATGGAACCCTATTGGTGATTATAATGATTTTTGACGTTTATTTGAAAAAAGTATTTTTAATTCATTTAAAGCTTTTTGATCATGGTGATTTTGATATAAATAGCTAAAGGCCTCATTTGAAACAGATCCCGCGATATTAGCCATTTGATAATACCAGTCAGAATCATCGTGATCAAGATAATCGTTATAGTAAGGATCAATTTTAGGAGTGATTCCTTTTCGCTTAAGCATATGGGCTATCTCTGTTTCAGGGAAGGCTGTTAATGAAAAAACGCTGCATTCAAAAGGTCTTTCCAGTTCCATTAACAATTCAATAGTTTTGTCTCTGTCACTATCATCCTCAAATTCACTTTGTATTATTATATCGAATATCGGCTTGATCTTGTTTTGTTTTAAAAGCATCGATACTTCAATAAGCTTATTTCGATCAAATTGGCGGTGATAAATTTCTTTATTCACTTTCTCGCTTCCTGTCTGTATTCCAATCTGTACCACAACTAATCCGGCATCTTTCAACGATACGATATTTTCTTGATTAATAAAATTTGGAGTTGATCTTATCATAAACGGAAGCGCAATTTCTTTTTTGTAGACTCTGCAGAATTCATCTGTCCACTCTTTTGTAGTTAAAAAATGATCATCAATAAAGTTAATAAATTTTATAGATTGAATGTCGGAAATAGCATATTTTAATTCTCTTAATACATTTTCTACAGAACGTTTAAGAATATGTCTTCTTCCGGAGTATAGCTTATTCAAAAAAGAGTTAATACAGAATGAACAGCTATATGGACATGAACGGGAGGTCATTAAAGTATATCCATCGCCATTGTGCTTTGAATATTTTGCATAATCATGATGGCTAAAATTACGAAATCCTTCATTATCTAAAATATAAAACTTGGACCAATTATACCTATTAACTGGAAGTAAATCAAGGCATGTAAGAGGAGGTGATATCTGGTTCTGTATTATTTGGCTTTCTTTGTCTTTAAGCCATATCCCAGGGATGTTTGAAATATCTTTATTATTGAATATCTTTTCAATTAAGGTTATAAAAGTACCCTCGCCTTCACCGACACAAATACTGTCTGCATAGCTTAAGCATTCTGCTGGTACTGTCGTTGGATGTATGCCGCCCCAAATCACATGGCTGTCCGGGATGCATTCTTTAATATCCTGAGTAAGCTGTTTTGCAAAAAAGAATCCTCCTGTTGTAACAGAAAGACCAATAATGGAGAAGGCTCGTTCTCTTAAATAGGTTTTAAATATTTTCTGATCATATTCTTTTTCGCGCGGAAGATACAATAACTCAATATCAATATCTTTAGCATAGGCAACAGAAAACAGCGTCAAACAACTTAAATTACGATGTTCGTCAGGCAGTATTGATATCAGAAGAACTTTATTTTTAAGCATTAGATATAATTTCCTAATTAAGTGGTTAACGTTAAAAATTAACAAGCTAATATTTTATCATTAACTCAAATCACTAATCCCGGTCATTCTCGTTTTTAATATAGCTTCTGCGGGCGAAAAGCTATTGCTTATATACATTAAACGCAAATCATCCTAATACAAAAGTTGCTGGAATAATTATATTGCTTATTGATGATCTAAACGTGTTATAAATGATGCAATGAGATGTGTATTCTCCATTGTATCGCGGGTTTTATGAAGCGTGAAATTAGCATGTTACGGGCGGCGCAGATAATGCAATGAAGTGGATTTTTGAGCACAAAAAAAGAACCCCGGTATTTTGCAATACCGGGGTGACTCATAAGACAGGTGTCTTATTTTTTGGCCTTCGCGGCGGGCTTAGCAGCAGCCTTCTTGGCAACCGGTTTCGCGGCAGCTTTGACGGCGGGCTTGGCAACAGCCTTTTTGACGACAGGTTTAGCAGCAGCAGCAACCTTCTTGGCGACAGGTTTCGCGACGGCTTTCTTGACGACGGGCTTTGCGACAGCCTTCTTGACGACAGGTTTCGCGACGGCCTTCTTGACGACGGGCTTTGCGACAGCCTTGACGACAGGCTTAGCGACGGCCTTCTTGACGACGGGTTTTGCAGCGGGTTTCGCAGCGGGTTTGGTAGCCTTGGGAGCACTCTTGGGAGCCATTACTTTTTTAACCATAACACACCTCTCTAAAGTTGTTGGTTATAATGAATATAACAAGTTTTAAATCAATGTCAAATAAAAATATTAAATCATTAAAAAAATATGAAAAGATTATTTAGCGCGGGATAATTTAAGC
>CAIJKT010000286.1 GCA_903821255.1 uncultured Lentisphaeria bacterium
TGCGGACAAGGTTGATTGGATGTTTTCATGCATTCCGCTATACCGCGCACCGGCTTGAATGAACCGTCCGGCTGCAAGCTCAATTCATCCGTCATGGCCAGCATGACAGAGCTGCTTTTGGCAATGAACTGCTGTATTTCCGGTGTTATGCTCTTTACCGTCGGCACCATCAGGATGAACGGGGTTTGCTGCGAAAGGTAAAGTGAACTTATGGTATCGGTCAGAGTTGATGTCTTATAAGTTATATACACCTCTGTGCCGGAATAATCGCCGAGATGCCAGGCATTGGCGTGTTCAGTCCGGCGGTCTTCTGCATACTTGATATTCAGTGAAGCGCAAAGTGCCTGATGAAAAGCTTCCAAGCGCAGTGAATAGATGAGAATATCCCGGAACTTAAGCTGGATTGGAGCAGCATTGCTCTGCGGACATATCGCCTTGATGTCGGACGGGGAATTTTCCACAACCTGTCGCGGGTAGCCTTGTTCACATGGTGTCGGGCAATTTAGTAGCTTGACGCGACGGCCTTCAACTCGCAGATAATGTGTATAGAAAGTGTTAAAGCGATGCCAGCCCGCCAAGCGCAGATTCCACTCGTGCCATGCGGTCTCCTGTTCCGGCACTTCCGCCAAATGTTCCCAGAAAATCTTATCGCACATATTGTCTCCTCTTAAAAATATCGATTATGATAATTCCTCTAAAATTATCGTGGATTAAACATATCCCCGCAGTGATTGAACACTGCTTAGTCTTTTTTCACTGTACCGTCATCGGTATTGTCGATTCTTTCGGCTTTAAGGTCGCGGAACAGCCGCTTGCAATTTACAATATAAAATAATTATAGTAGCCCAAAATCTCAAAACCATCCAGCGGATTTGTCATTTGGGTCATGCTAAATTCATCTTTTAGTATCGTTTTGCCTAATTCTCTCGTGATTTGGGTGCATAATTTTTTATAAACTGGCTTAAAGTAATCGTGATTTTGCTTATTGTGCCAGACATTGTACGCATCAGCAATTTTGCCATCGTTGATAAAGAGGTAGCCAAAAGATTGATCGACCAGCAGCCACCCTTTGGCGGTCAATACCTCAACCACCACATGCCCTCCGCCTTTACGAGCCCCGGCAAAAACAATGCGGGAGGGGATTCCAGCAATCTGGGTCAACGCGCAAAGCAGTCTGGCCTGCTCATTACACCAGCCATAACCGCTGGCAATTAAATCTTCTCCGTCCAGATTGCGATTGTAGGCCAATCTATGCCCCATCGCCTGATGGTAATAACCTGCCCACGGGACTTTTTCGGCGACGAACCTGGTCAACTTCTCTATTTTCTCCAGTTCATCGGCAATGCCGCCAACTAAGTCTGCTACCAGGCCTTCGAGAACGGGGCGGCTGCCAGCGGTATAAATCAACCGTCCGCTGGTATATTTATCGTAGATAAAATCCAGCGATACATCCGCCAGCGCGATATAATTCAAGGACTGTTCCAAATCAATTCCGCCGACAGCCGGCATATAACGGGTATCAATAGTTCTCATAAATATTTTTTCTCCATTGAAAGTTCAGAGCTATCAGATTTATCACGATTTTTTAATAGAATGGTTCATTGCAGTTACCTATGGGGCTTTATATCCGGCTTCGCCACCCATAGCTTTCCATTTGCGATATACCAACCATGCTGTTGCGCCTCCGGCCAGATAGAATGGTACCGGCCATAAAAATACATAGCGGTAATCTTTTACATAGTCGAAAAATAGTCCGCACAAAGGGCCGAGCATCGCCGCTCCGATGGAAGATGCCATCGCCCCGGCCGACCCGAACTGCCCGTACCGCTCACGCGGGTAAAGATCAATCAACCATTTCATGATTGCCAGTCCGGTCAAGCATAGAGGGACACTGCATAAAATGCTCCACAGTAACAGTGACCAGTAGTCATGAA
>CAIJKT010000287.1 GCA_903821255.1 uncultured Lentisphaeria bacterium
AGATACAGCAGCATCTGTTCAACTACTGGGTGGTGGCGGGTGCGCTGTTTATCGGCGGAATAATTCTGATCCTGCTTGAGGCTAAAAAGCATACCGCGAAATTCGACGATGTGGATCAAATGTCGTATAAAAAAGCTTTTCAGGTGGGGATGATCCAATGGTTCGCGATGCTCCCCGGCACGTCCAGGGCAGCCGCGACACTCCTCGGCGGCATGATGCTGGGAGCATCGCGCAAAGCCGCCGCGGAATTTTCGTTCTTTCTGGCGATCCCGACGATGGCGGCGGCCTCGGTTTATTCGCTGTGGAAATACCGGATCGCCATGACCAGAGAGGAATTGCTGATACTGGGCGTCGGCACGCTGGTGTCTTTTCTGGTTGCCTGGGGCGTGATCGCTTTCCTGATGAACTACATCAGAACCCGGACATTCAGCGCCTTCGGCTACTACCGGATGGCGCTGGCAATCGTGGTGGTGGATTATTTCATTTTCTTCCACAATGGCGGAATGTTTAAGTAAGAGCAATATAAATTCAGGAGTTTTATAAATGTGCGAACTGGTAAGACTGAGCATCTCGCTGGAGGATTCTTTGTGTAAAACACTGGAGGAAATGGTTCAGAAATCAAAATATAAGAACAGATCGGAATACATCCGGGACCTGATCCGGGATAAAATCGTCGCCGGACAATGGGAGGAAGCCGCCGAAGTTCTGGGCACGATTACGCTGGTCTATAATCACCATCAGCGCGAATTGAGCGAAAAAATCACCCACATTCAGCACCACAGCCATGACCATGTGCTGGCGGCCACGCATGTCCACCTGAGCCATGACATCTGCGCCGAAATGATTATGGTGAAAGGCAGCGCGGAGAACATCCGTCACTTGGCGGATTCCCTCCGCCGGCAGCGCGGCGTCCTGCATTGCGACCTCACCATGAGCTCCACCGGCGAAAATCTGCATTAAGCCCTGTGGACAGTCTTTGAAATTATGATGTCAATCCAAATCGATATTTGTAATATCAAGCATCGGTTATTTTTCAGTCTGAAAACAACCATACACTTCCATATCAGTATCCAATAAACCATTGCAATATCCTGTTTTACCATGAGCTAGTTATTAAAAAAATGAGATTTTTTAAGTATGCATATTGCTTTTATCGACTCTTAGGGTTATAATCATTAACATGGAGCATATCAGTAGCATATCAGTAGCTTTGATAGCGGTATAATATATTGGGACAGAGATAATGAATAAACATACAGAAGCGCCAAAGCGGGAACTGCTTTACTTGGAAATAGCGGCCGATGTGAAGAAATCCATCGACAAAGGGGAACTCAGGCCTGGCGACACGGTAACTTCAACGCGGAAAATGGCGCAAAACTACGGAGTCAGCTACGATACGATCACCAAAGCCATTCAGTTCCTGGTTGACGAGAAATTGCTGGACAAAGTACACGGCAAAGGGGTTTTTGTCAGCAAAAAAATGGATATTCAGAAGCATGAAACTGCTGCATTGCTGCTTCCCGCTCACGGCCACTTATACCAGGACATGACGGCACTCGTAGTCCGCAGACTTCAGGACCACGGCTTCTACTCCATGCTGCTCGATACCGGCTGGCCGCAGACTTACAACGAACATCTGCAGGAACAAATAATCAGATTGATCAGTTCGAACCCTGCTGGATTGATTATCGACGGAGAACCGAATTTCCCGTTTGATCTGCTGCGAAAACATCTGCGGAACTCCAGCAACCTGGTGTTTATGCTGCACAACAACGCTCCGGACATCAAAGCGGACAACGTACTAATCGATCATGGGCGCGGCGGTTATATCGGGACCGAGCATCTGCTCAGTCGAGGCCGCCGGAAAATATTATTTGTGATGTCGCCCCCGCCCAAACTCTATCATGACGCAGTATTAATTCTGGCTGGAGCCAGGCAGGCGCTGGCAGAGCATCAGATTGAATTTACTCCGGAGATGGTCATTGATTATCAGGAAGAGCTTTTTGACAACGGACATTATGGACTACTGGAAGAGCGACTTCGCCAATACCGGCCAGATGCAATTTTTGTATTTGCCGACTACATGGCCAGACCATTCTACGAAATCGCAGCCGCCAGAAGGTTGGTGATACCGGATGACCTTGCCATTCTGGGCTATTATAATACGCCATGGTCTACCAGTTACCGCCCGCCGATGAGTTCAGTATCTGTAAACTGGCAGAAAATCGCCGTCCAGAGCGCTGAATGTCTGGTCAGCCGGGCAGCCATCCCCGGCCAGCCATGGCGCAATATCGTCATCGAGCCGGCGATAGTCGAAAGACTTTCAACCTGAGGATAAATAACAGATTCCAGTAAAGCATTAAGAATTAATACTTAAAAAGAGGAGGGAAAAATGAAGTATCAGAAACATGACAGAAAAAGCGGCGGAGCCGGAAATGGCGCCGGGTGCAGCCGGATGACGAATCCGGCCAGAAGTTTTACACTCATAGAACTCCTGATTGTGATCGCGATCATTGCGATCCTCGCCGGCATGCTGCTGCCGGCGCTTAATAAGGCACGGAACAAAGCCAGAGGAACGACCTGCCTCAACAATCAGAAGCAAATCGGGCTTGGTCTGCTGCAGTATGCCGATGACTACAACGGTCTCATCTGGATGTCGGACGACACCACCGTATCCTACAGTAAAAAACTGGTCACCTCAAAATACATAACCAGCTCGAATCTGTTCCTCTGTCCGCTGACTAGCGATATCAGCGCCTCAGTAGCTTATAATTACCGCTCATATGCCGGACGTTATGCAATTCCATCATCTCCGGTTTATCCGGCCTTGAGCGTAAAAAGAATAAGCTATCCTTCCAAAGACTTCATCATCACTGATGGCTGGAGCATCGGCAAAGCACGCCCTGATACGCGAGCGTCAAATGTCGATTATGACAGTTATGCCTATCCGTTCCTCTGCCACCAGTCGCAGCAGGCGAATGTGCTCTTCTTTGACGGCCATGCGACGGCATGTAATAAATATGACTTTTACAGTAATGGTAAAGTGCTTTACAAGTTCAGCAATGGCACTGCCAGCCAGTTCCGCTATCTTGTTCTTGATTTTGACAAGAGATTAAAATTTTTAACTAACTGAAATTATTTGAAGAAAGAAACTTTAATTATGAAATTCTTGATTGCCGCGCAAATTGTGAGTTTAATCGTGTTTGCATCCGGATTTTCCGCACAAGCACAGCCTGAAACCGCAAAAATTTACGGGGGATATTATATGTCCTCCACCATGCGTGTTTTGCCGTGTGATAAAATAAATTTTCAAAATTACAATTTTATCTTTCAGGCGTTCCTGGAATTCGATGAGAATGGAAACTTACTGCTTAAGCCGGGGATCATGCCCAATCCTGAACTAGTCAAGGCCGCGCATCAAAATGGAACGAGAGTAATGGTTTCGCTTGGCGGGGGCAATGTCTTCCGGCAGAAATTATTCTCGAAAATCACTGCGGCTGAAGATTCATTGGAGAAATATGCGGAACGCCTGGTAAATTTTGTTACAGAAAACGATTATGACGGAATTGATGTTGACTGGGAGTTTCCCGACAGCCGGGAGGATGGACGGCGCTGGTCGTCGTTAATTAAATCCTTGCGGGTGAAACTTGATGCCGCCGGCAGTAAAAGTCAGCGCAAGTACTATCTTACTACGGCATTGCCGACAGGTTCGTGGGCCATAAAATATGCTGACCCGCAGGTTATCCGGGAATGCCTGGATTTTATAAATATAATGGCCTATGATATGTCGTGCGGCAGCAATGCCGGCTATCATGCGGCATTGGAAAAATCTGCCGATGACCCGCTGGGCAGAGAGATAATAACGACATTCAAATACTATGAAGAAACACTTAAGGTTCCTAAAGATAAACTCTGCCTGGGCGTTCCCTTCTATTCATATTTTTATGCGAACTGCAAACCTTATGATAAAATTACAGACACCAAGTGCAAAAGCGACCGGGGATGGACGCAAATTGCGGCCATGACCAAAGATTGGAAACGGATGTACAATTCCCAGTCCAGAAGCGCATGGTTTTTCTCGCGTGACGGCAGGCAGTTTATCGCCGCGGATGATCCGCAAAGCATTTATGATAAAACCATGTGGGCGCTGCAAAACGGTTATGGCGGAGTTTTCTGCTGGGCGGTTCATCATGATGTGATGCCGGACGGAAGCCAGCCGTTAACGACTTCAATGCTGAAGGCCAGAAACGATTTTCAGAACGGTAGGTTGAAATAGAACTGCGCGGCAGACATCAGCAAAATAACTCAAAAATTACAAAGGAAGAGTTCAGTACATGAACGGCAGTCTTGAATTGAAACACGATACTGTTTGCGGTTTCCGCCCTTTTGTTTTTTCAAATGCAATCGGGAAAATGCCTTACCGCCTGCATATTCCGGAAAATCTTGAAGCGGGACAGGTTTATCCGTTATTGCTGCATTTTCACGGCATGGGCAGTATCGGAAACGATAATTTGAAACCGCTGAATGTAGCCAGAGTGTTTTCTTCAGAGTCGATTCAACGGGAAAATCGTTGTTTTGTACTGGTTCCGCAATGTCCGGAGACTGGGCGCTGGGTAAACGCGGTCTGGGCCGATGTCAATCATAAGTTTTCGCCTGCTCCCACTCCGCAAATGGCGATGGCAATCGAGATTATGCAGCATGTGATAGCTGAATATCCTGTTGACCGCAAGCGAATTTATGTAAACGGCCAGTCCATGGGCGGTTTTGCCGCCTGGGATATCATCTGCCGTTTCCCGGAACTGTTTGCGGCGGCAGTCCCGGTGTGCGGCGGCGGCGATCCCGCGCTCGCGGAAAGAATATTTCGCATTCCGGTATGGGCTTTCCACGGCAGACTGGATACTGCCGTAAAGGCGGAATCATCCGGAATGATGATCGACGCGTTAAAAAAAGCCGGCGGCAATCCGCTTTACACTGAATATCCCGCCGTTGGACACGATGCGTGGAATTATTGTTATAAGGAACCAGGCTTGTTCAAATGGCTTTTTGCGCAATCCAGGATTTAAGCCGCTGCAATGTCCTGGCGAAGCGGTGAAAAGGCAGAAACATCGTCATCGGGAGCCGTTCGGAGTGTTAATGAGATATTCCATAAACATTCACTGGTTCGTGCCACACAGGCAGCGCGGCGTTCCGCATTGCGACCTCACCATGAGCTCCACCGGCGAAAATCTGCACTGAATACAGGCTCTAATCAACAGTCTGCTGACTGATTGATTTGATTAGTCACGTCTTTTTACCGCAATTCCGTCGATTTCAAAAAGAAGATTGTCACGGCAGACATCCGCATAAATTGGAATGAACGGAATGTCCTCCAATCCTAAATATTTTGCAATGTCCCGAAATGTTTCATAAGTTTTTTGATTTTTGCAATAGGCTGCCGTCAAGACCATGTCACGCAAATGCGCACCTTTGGTTTCGAGTAAAGCGCCGATATTGACCAGCGTTTCGGTAATTTGTCCCTGTTCATCATTCAAATAAATGGTTTCTCCCTGGGGATTGATACTAGCCGTTCCTGAGATATGGAGCAGCGAAGATTGATCAATCTCGATAGCAACGCCGCGCGAAAATGTAGCGCCGTACTTCTGGGCTTCATCCTGACGTTTACTTCTCATGTTCGACACGGTTCCAATCCCCTTGTTCTTTGGCACAAAACCGATTAGATCTATAAAAATTTCTTCATGAGGCTTGCCTCCTCCTTGAATTCCTGTACTGGCGGGCAAATAATGTTTATCCTGCGAAATCAACCCGAACTCCTGGAAGTATTTTGCCCGGATCTTATTAAACTGTTTATACCAATTAAGAATTCTTGGAAAATAGATCCAGGTGCGAATAATATTTTGCGCCGTCAGCCCAAATCGCCCGAAGATATCTCGGCACTGCTCGATAACATATTCTGTTTGTTTCGCTGGAGACTTATTATGAGATGGTTCATCTTTGCGTAATCCGGAAACTCCGGACAGATAAATTCCCCTAAACGAAGGCGTCTCCAAGACACGCCCCAGCGGCTGTGAATCGAAGAAAATAGTATTCACTTTAATACTTGAATCAGATTTCACAATTCCTATGATCTGTACTCCAGCCATCTTGCCGCCAATGCAGGGCGTGCTTCCAATATAGGTGAAAGGAATGGCTTGCTTACTGGACAAATCAGCAATAAAACGGTTTCTTATTGCATGAATATCCTCTCGGGAAGAAGAAAGTCCGTAAATTTTCTCAAGAAGAATCTGAATATTGGCCTCTTTCAGATATTGATACAAATTTGAAAAGAGATATTGAATTGCCGCGTCTTTCTCAACAGGTTTTTCGGGCAATACCGTAATGTAAACCGCTTTCCATTTTCGATACTCCATTTCGTAAACTCTAAGCGAGAGTCCGTGTTTCCATGAATGCTGCATGTTTTATTCCTCCTTTTACCAGTCCGTATTTTTTGAAACCATCAAATGATTCGAACATATATGATTGAAATCATAACTTCGGACAAAATCAATTTGTCCATCTGAGAGATTCAATATTTGAAAGGATCGGGTGGTCTGAATATAAAGCTTATCACCGTCCGGCGAAGCCGCAATTGTTCCAATAAAAGCGGGGGCATCCGCATCTTTTAACTCAATCTTTTTGATGAGTTTCATATTTTCAGCGCTTGCAATAAAAATGAAGTTCGGCGTTCCCGTCGCAGCAATGATTTTTTCTCCTTGATGCATAAAAACCTGGAAATTTGTCAAACGGAAGAGATCGGGTTCGCTGAACACGCCAATTTCTTCGGGTCCCTCTGCCGTCAACCGGAATTTATGGACAGATGCCGGCCCCAGAAATTTGATCGCATAAGTGCCTTTTTTAAACAACTTCCAAAGCGGCGCATGGACGAACTGAAAATTGTGATTTGAAAAGTAAATAATTTCTGGGTCATTCGGGTCAAATTGAGCATGGGCGGAATTCGCGACCATATAACCAAGCCATGCCTTCTGTGTTTCCTGATTCAAAATAAGCGCCTGAGATGGAATGAGGCTGCCGTTTTTATCCGAAAAGCGTCCCATTTCACATACAACCAGAAAGCGTTCGTCTTTGCTAATCATAATATCATGCATGTAGTCGGAAAAATATCCCGACCATACTTCCTCTTCGAGCCCGGTTTTGTTATTGCGCTTCAATATCCTGCTAAAAACTTTTTCTGCGGGATCAAGTGTTTTTTTCAGGGAGTCTTTTAAGGAATAGGTCATATAGTAAACAGCGTCTGTTCTCTTTTCATACCATTGCTTTGAGCCAAAGACATGATTGGCGATATCCTGACGATCCAGCATGCAATACATGGCTGTCCTTGCTCGCATATCTATGACTATATACCCGAAATATGACCAGAGACTGATGATAAACCGGCCATCGCCGATATCCGTAATAGTATGCGGAACTGTCATGAGCATAATCTGCTCTGGAAAGTTAAAGCCATAGTGATATTTTTGAAAGAGCAATCGTATTTTCGGCAGGATTTTGTATTTTTTATAATTTGCTTCGGATAATCCCTGAATTCCAGGCAGAATGATATCCCGGTGCCTGATTCTAACACAAACGCTTTTCTGTGTTTTTGCATTGAAAAAATAATAGGCATGCGTTCCGTATCGAGAATTTTTAGTAGCGCTGACTGTCGGAATGATTACAGAAAGGTCTTGTGATTTCATTCCGTCCAATGAAATTTCTTCAAACTCGGCATTGAGCGCATGAGACTTCATCTAATTTTCCCCGCTTTCTATAAACTCCGTCACCGATTCAATATCTTCCCTGCTTAATTCCGCGCACAGTATTCGCCACTTAAACTGAATATCCCGCTTCCCGGCCTGCACAAATTTCCGGCATTCGATTTCTGTCCATCCGTGTCTCATGAGCGCTAAAACCGGTGGGCGCAGGCGTTTTGATTTTCGTTTTTCTGCATATTCAAGATTGGCTTTCGATAGTGCCTGGTCAATAAAAGGCAACACCTCGTCTTTTAAAACCTGCCTGGTCAATTCATTTCCCAATTCCATGCAAATGATATAGCGGCTCTTCTCAAAATCCGGCGTCGCGCGGAACTGTTCCAGGCTTAAATGAAACTTCCTGCGAGTCTGCTCCATCGCCAATACGAAGTGATTTGCATGCATTTTCTCACCAGTAATATTTGTCATATCGCGCCCTTTGCGGACAAACGCAATCATTGGAACCTGCTGATAAAATCCTGTAACTTCGATGATGTCGTTAATGTCGTATCTGTAGAATCCGCTTGAAGTCGTCAACAAGATGGCATAGCGTTTTCCCGCTTGAAGTTCATGACAGGAAAGGACTGGAGGATTCTGAGTTCCATGAAATTCTTCAGGGATAAATTCATAGTAGTTTGTCTGGATGGCAAGAACTCCTGACGGAGTGTAGTCCTGATAAGGTAATGTGATATGTGCTTCGCTTGCCATGTACCCGAAATCGCGAATGGGTGAATCTCCATAAAATTCTGAGAGTTTTGGCCTTTGCAATCCCACACTTCCTCCAAGCCAGCAAGCAATCAGTTTAAGTTCCGGCCATACAGCCTCAGGACGAAGCATACCCGTTGTTTTAAAAACATTTTCGAGAAATCTGGCTCGACTATGGTCTGGACTGAAGCCTTGTCCTAAAGCAATTGACAAATCCGGTTGATCGGACAGATTCCTTCCCGTTTTACCATCATGAATGGCACGAATGATTTCGTCCGCATGCCGGATCATAACTTCTGCCAGGCGAATCAGTGTACTCGGATTAGGCGTCAAAACAAACGAAACCTTTTTGCCGGCGGCACATCTGGCCATTATAAAATACCGATCATCGTAATCCTTGACCTGAAAAGCGGAGTCCGGCAGTGCGTAAAAACGGCGGATGAACGGCGGAATACGATTTAAAACCATTCCGGAAGCACTCCCATAAGGAATCCCCGCGTCCGTTCTCCCATCGTTCAGCGGACTGACAATCGCAACCCGGTAGTGATCCAGAAATTGAGGATGATCTCGAAGCGCCCTGTAATACCACTGGCCAATAAGATTGAGTTCCTGATTCTGATATTCACGAGTAACAGGAATGTATTTGGGTTCGCCAGTTGTACCGCTTGTAACATTAAATCGTATAATATCTTCGATGGTCAATACCGCCTTCTCGCCTGATAAAATACTCTGGACATAAGGACGGAACTCTTCAAACTCCCGAATTGGAATTTGCGCCCGAAAATCGGTTTGAGTATGAATGGCAGAAAAACCATATGTTTTACCAAAAACGCTTTCAGCATTTCTCTTCAGAATTTTAAAGAGAAGTTCAGATTGTGTTTCCTGAAGGTTTTTTGCCGCCTTATCAAAACAATGACTTGCGGACATACCATACAAACGGATCAGAGCATTGATGAGTAAGCTCATGAAAGCCCCTTTCCGCATTTGATTATTTGAACCGCATATTTTTTCACAATTTCATCCCGAATATGAATTCCCAGTCCGTTTCCATGCAGGAGAGGCGCTTTGCCGCCGTATCCGAAATTAATGTTACCATCGGCAATGTCTTCTGCTAGCAGCCTGTCGGACTTTTTTTTCAAAGGCCATATAGCATGAAAATTGTGTAGTGATATATTACGATCAAAAAGGATTTACGATGGGAGCGAAGTTTGTGAATGTGGACCGGGACA
>CAIJKT010000288.1 GCA_903821255.1 uncultured Lentisphaeria bacterium
ACTGCCTTCAATTTCTCAATTCCGGCAATCGCCTCCCTGATCTGCTTCTCTTTGGCCAGATGAGTGAGAATCAATAGAGAAACATTCTCTTCAGACTGCCCTTCCCGCTGAACGAAGCTGGAAATGCTGATACTTTTGTCGCCCAGAATTTTAGCCACCGCGGCAATCACCCCCGGCTTGTCTTTTACCTGCAACCGCATATAATATCTGGTTTCGATTTCTTCCATCGGCAGGATATGGCGGTACTGCCGCCCGATCCGGAATGCGGGAATGCGGCGGTGGGAACCGAATTTCAAGTTCAGCGCCACATCCACCAGATCAGCCACGACTGCACTGGCGGTGGCATTCCGTCCGGCACCTCTGCCGTAAAACAGTGCATCGCCGACATAATCGCCGTTGACCATAACGCCGTTAAATACTTCGGAAATCCCTGCCAGCAGGGCGCTTTTCGGAATAAGCGTCGGATGAACGCGAATCTGGACGTCTTCTTTGACCTGCTTGATGATGGCAAGCAGTTTGATCCGGTAACCGAGTTCATCCGCAAAACGTAAATCGACAAGGGAGATATCCCGGATGCCTTCAATGTGAATCGGGTCCAGGCCGAACCATTCACCATAGGCCAGCGATGCAAGAATCGCCGCTTTATGCGCGGTGTCGAAGCCGTCAATATCCAGTGACGGTTCAGCTTCGGCATAACCGAGCGCCTGTGCATCTTTGAGGATCGGTTCGAAATCCAGCCCTTCCCGCTCCATTCTGGTCAGAATATAATTGCATGTGCCGTTTAAAATCCCGTAGATCTTTTGTATCCGGTTGGCGGCCAGGCCTTCGCGCAGGACTTTGATGATCGGAATGCCGCCGGCAACGCTGGCTTCATAATAAATATCCGCTTTAGATTTCTCGGCCGCGGCGAAAAGTTCTTCACCTTTCTTGGCCAGCAGCGCTTTGTTGGCGGTAACCACCGGTTTACCCTGCCTGAGCGCTTCCAGAATGAAATCTTTGGCGATAGTGGTGCCGCCGACCAGTTCGACCACGACGTCAACTTCCTTGATCAGCGCCCTGGCGTCAGTAGTCAATATCTTTTTCGGCACTTTAACGCCGCGATCACTTGTGATATCAATGTCGGCGATTTTTGAAAGCACCAGCTTCACACCTGTTCGTTTGGCAATGACGTCTCCGTTACTCAGCAGATTAGCGGCAACGCCGGCTCCGACAGTCCCAAAACCAATGATTCCAACCTTTATTTCTTTCACAATAAGTCAACCCTTATTTTTTTATTTCCTCACAAACATCTTTTTAAAATAGCAGATTTTATGAAAATTAAAACCTGGCAGACCGCTTAATTTAATAAAAATCAACAATTTGAACACCATTGTGCCGGGCATATTGGACGCCTTTGTCCGGAATAATTTTGCTGCTGTCATCCAATTTTCCCAGCCCGATAAAATCTCAGGAAATATCAGACATTGACTTGAAAATTTAAGAACCATGCTATATTATGCTAGAACTGAGGAGTTTGCGTGCGTTAATATATTTTAATCTCGAATGTTATTAATAAGGCAACGTCTATTTCGATTTTTGAATAATTAACCCATTATAGAGGAGGAGTATAAAATGCAAAGTTCAAAGAGCAGTCACAAAGCGTCCGGGATCAATCACACCGCAGCAACAAAGACAGCAGCCGTAAAAAAAGCGCCGACAACGAAAAAACCGGACATTAAAGCAGTCAAAGCCGCTGCGCCGGCAACGAAAAAACCGGACGTTAAAGCAGTCAAAGCCGCTGCTCCGGCAGCAGTAATAAAAGCGCCGGCAGCGAAAAAACCGGCCGTTAAACGTAAGCATGTAATATTCAAAGTACGGACCAAACCTGGCAGCAAGGTATATCTTGCCGGTGATTTCAATGATTGGAATCATCTGGAAAAAGAATTATCCGACCATGACGGCAATGGCTTTTATCAAGTCGCAGTGGCGCTGGAATACGGCACCTACGAGTACAAATTCCACATCAATGACGCCTGGTGCGTCGACCCGGAGAATCCGAATTTCAGACCGAACGCCATGGGAACATTAAATAGTGTTATTATCGTAGAATAAGCTTTCCCTGAAACCGGTCAGGCAGCCGTTACCGGCTGCCTGATTTGTTGTTTTATATGCGTAATAAATCTTGCATCAAACACTAAACGGAGGTCGTCAATGAGTAAGATACTGGTTCTTTACTACAGTATGTACGGACACGTCGAAACTATGGCAAACGCAGTGGCGGAAGGCGCACGCAACGTCGAAGGCACCGAAGTCACGATCAAGCGCGTACCTGATTTGATTCCGGAAGATGCGGCTCGAAAGCTGGATCAGGCGGCGCCGCTTGCGACAGTTGATGATTTGCCCAATTATGACGCGATTATCTTCGGCACCCCTACCCGCTTCGGAAATATGTGCGCACAGATGCGCAACTTCCTGGACCGGACAACTAAACTCTGGCTGAGCGGTGCGCTTGTCGGCAAGGTGGGAAGCGTCTTTGTCTCCACAGCTACTCAGCACGGCGGACAGGAAACCACCATTACGTCGTTTCACAGCACGCTGCTGCATCACGGGATGATAATAGTGGGTGCGCCTTATTCATGCCCCGCGCTGCTCAACATGAATGAAATTACAGGCGGCTCCCCTTACGGCGCGGGTACCCTCGCCGGCACGGACGGCAGCCGTCAGCCGTCGGAGAACGAACTGACCATCGCCCGTTTTCAAGGCGAGCATGTTGCAAAAATTGTCAGGAAGCTGACCGCGTAAAAAATCATTGAGTTCCCGTTCACAGTCTGCAAGCCGCTTGCAGACTGTCATTGCACCCCGATCATGATGCTGAAATCAAACCATCTTGTTATCGGATAATTTACGCCATAAAGTTACAGGGCTTATTCCCAGTATCTCCGCCGCCCTGGTCCTGTTGCCTTCCGTCATTTTCAGGACAGAATTAATATGCGCAGCCTCCAGTTGAGAAAGCTTCATATTCACCGAATAATTCTGATCCGGATTAACCTTGTTTTGAACAATACACTGCGGCAGGCAGTCTATTGTGATAAGGCCTTTATTCGAAAAAACCGAAGCCCTCTCCATCGCATTCTCAAGTTCACGCACATTCCCTGGCCAGTCGTATGAAAGCAGATAATCAATGCACGATACATCAAGGCGCAAATCATGAATTTTCATCTTCTTCGAAAATTTATTCACAAAATGGCGCGCAAGCGGCAGAATATCATCTTTCCTGGTCCGGAGCGGCGGCACCTCGATCTCAACTACCGACAGACGGTAATATAAATCCTCCCTGAAGCGGCCGCTTAGAACATCAGCTTTCAAGTCCCGGTTGGTGGCGGCGATAATCCTTACATCAATCTTTCGCGGCCGGTTTTCGCCGAGTCTTAAAATCTCCTTCTCCTGCAAAACCCTCAATAGCTTCACTTGTGTCGCCGGGGAGACATCACCTATTTCATCCAGAAAAACAGTGCCCTTGTCCGCCTGTTCGAAAAGGCCGATTCTATCATGTGACGCACCGGTAAAAGCGCCGGCCTTATAGCCAAAAAGCTCCCCCTCCAAAAGCGTTTCCGGCAACGCGCTGCAGTTAATGGCAACACATATATTATTCGCCCTTTCGGAGTGTTTATAAATAAACCGCGAAAGCACCTCTTTCCCGGTACCGCTTTCCCCTCTGATAAGAACCGATGTATCAAAGCGGGCGACCCGCTGCGCGACCTCCATTACATCTTGAAAAGCCTTGCTTCTAACCTCAATAAAATCGTTTTTCACCAAATTTCCGCCAAGCAGCTTTAATTTCTTTCTTTCCGTCTCAAGCTCTCTGGCTTTTTTCTTAAGCTCCTCGGTATAGTATTTCACTTTGCCGATAATATCCTCATGTTCAAAGAAATTATGGAACTGCTTCAATTCCGCCCCCCATGAAGACTCATCCATGCCGGTGGCGCAGCAAACCCGATCCCCTTTACCTCTGCATTTGTTTTCAACAAAATAAATATTCTGCTGGAGGCAGTATGAAACGAAGCCGCTCGCATAGCCAGTCAATATCCAGCAGACGGGATAATCCCCTTTGCCGATTTCTGTGGCATGTCCTTCAACTTCGCATGAATTATACCATAAGAACTCCAGGTGAAATATCTTGTTCTCCGTATCCAGTTTCAGTATTTTTATCTGAGCCCTGGCTGACCCCTGAAAGGCCAGAAGCTTGGTTGCGCTCATTATCCATTCCCGGATATCTCCCCACTTGAATATCCGCTGCATCGCGGCAGCGTCAGCCTGGCCCCAGAAATAGCCGAACCGCGTAAAGATCCTCTTCGTGTTTTCAACTCCGATGGAATCAATCAGATCCTTGCGGAAAAGTGCAAAGGCATGGACATCATGAATGGCAAGCCGCCGGCCTTTAAGATTCAGACTGTCCTCTGAAAAATCTATAAGTTCATTTATCTTTAAATCGTCAGCTTTCATCTGATCAACCTTTCATTTTGAAATAGCAAGTAATACAATATGCACTATCATTTCTTTTTTTCAAGCGTGTTATAATGATTCTTATATTACTGCCTGACAGTGTCTTATATAAACCTGCAAAACATTGGCATGACAATTGCTGTAAACACATCATAAATTCTTTAACAAACAAGGAGCGTTTATATGTACAGCATACTGGAAAACAGAAAGAACGGAATGAAAGAAGAGATTCTGGATTTCATGAAAGAACTGATCAAAACTCCAAGCGAAAGCCTGAAAGAAAAAGACATTTCAGAAATTGTCTATAAAAAGATGACAGAGTTAAAGTACAACAAAGTTTTCAAAGATGACGCCGGCAATGTTGTCGGGTTAATTCTGGGCAGGGAATCCGATCCGACAATCCTCCTGAACAGCCACCTGGACACCGTGAATGTCGCCAATGCGTCTTCAGACATATACCGGCCACGTTTATTCGACGGGAAACTATACGGCAACGGCGCATCTGACTGCAAAGGCGGCCTGGCGGCACAAATCTTTGCGGGCGCGCTTCTCCGGCGGTGCATGCTTCCGTTAAGAGGCAACCTTATAGTCGCGGCGACGGTCGCGGAGCAGAACGGGGTCAGCCTGGGCATAAGAGAACTGATAGCAAAAACACTGCCCGACATAGGCTTGACGCCTAAATATGCGATTCTCGGCGAACCGACGAATATGGGGCTTTATTACGGTCATGACGGCTGGGTGAAAATAGATATACGCATGGAAAGTTCCAAGCCGGCCAGTCTGAACAGGGCGGTATCCAGCATATTCAGTGACTTCAGAACGAATTTTGCGAACAGGATGCATGTGAACTCGCTTGAGGAATTCGCCATGAGCGAGCCTGTTTATGAGGGTGGCAATGGCAGTTGCGCCAATATTATTGTCGCGAAAAGACTCCGCGCCAACGAGGCCGCCGGGAATGCCATCGGAATAATGGAGCATGAAATAGGTCTGCTCGGCGAGAAAATGAGGTCGGTGGCGGTGAATGTCAATGTTCTGAAGGAAGAACAGAAGCTTTATACCGGCAGCACGCGAATAGTGCAGCACATCACCAATGCATGGGCGTCCGACCCCTATTCCCCGGTAATGGAGAGAGCCAGGCATGCCCTTTCGGCGGCAGGCTGCAAAGTCACCACCGGCAAATGGGAATTAGGCAGACTGGGCATGGGTACGGCAGGCAGCGTGCTGACCGGGGAATTCAATATCCCGACAATAGGTTATGGCCCCGGCGATGAAAGCATGGCCCACATGGCAAGTGAAGGCGTTGATATCAACAACATTTATGAAGCGGCCTATGGCAATGCGTCAATCATCCACAGCATGATAGGCATTCCCGTTTGCGGCTGGACTTCAGACGATATTTAAATCACGGATAGACATTATGAATGTGCTAGTGTTCAATTGCGGCAGTTCGTCGCTTAAATACAAAATAATATCCATGCCCGGAGAGCAGGAGCTGGCCGGAGGCGCCGCCGAACGGGTGGGCCCCAAAACCAGCGAACCGTCAAGAATAGTGCACCGGTACAAGGGAAAAACAGAAATACATCAGGTGGAAATGCGAAACCATCATGAATCATTTCTGGAAATAATGAAACTGCTTTCAAAATATCCGGACCTCATTCCTGACGCAGTCGGGCATAGAGTCGTGCATGGAGGGAAGTATTTCACCGGCCCCGTCATTTCGGATGATTCCGTAATGGCGAAACTGGAGGAAATCAAAGATCTGGCGCCCCTGCATAATCCGCCGATAATGGAACTGATGTATGCATGCGGAAAATCTTATCCGGATCTGCCGCAAGTGCCAGTTTTTGATACCGCATTCCATTCAACCATACCTGATTACGCGGCAACCTATCCGATACCTTCCGACATCTGTAAAAAAATGAATATAAGAAAGTACGGATTTCATGGAACAAGCCACCAGTATGTGGTGGAAGAGGCCGCTAAATTCATGGGGATTCCCAAAGATCGAATAAACGCGGTAAGCTGCCATCTGGGAAGCGGCGGCGCAAGTTTATGCGCGGTGTCCGGCGGGCGGTCAATAGACAACACGATGGGCTATTCCCCGCTCCAGGGACTGGTTATGAGCACCAGATGCGGAGATCTTGATCCGGCGGTTTCAATGCAGTTGCTGTCATTGCACGAAAACAATAATGAGGAAGTGGATAAAATACTGAACAGGCAAAGCGGCGTGCTTGGCTTGTCGGGATATTCATCGGATATAAGAGACGTGCTCAATTCAATCGCGTCCGGCGGCAGTCACGACGAACGCCTGCTGAAAACCGCGGAAGTTTATCTGTGGCGCATAAAAAAATATCTCGGCGCTTATCTGGCGATAACCGGCAGGGTTGATGCGGTAATATTCACGGATACAATCGGGGAGGAAGTCCCGTTCGTAAGAGCAAATGTCTGTCTGTCCATGGAGATATTCGGACTGATCATTGACCATGCTAAAAATAACAATGCGCATAAACTTCCTGTCGATATAGCTGCCGCAAACAGTCCTGTAAAGATACTTGTAATCGCCACCAACGAAGAACTTGCAATCGCACGAAGAACCTATGAAACCATAACCGGACATCAAACAGTACCGGTGACACAGGATTTACGCATATGAAAATACTTACATTTTCACCGACATTAACCAAAATCGAGTATACGCTTCAGGATACGGATAGTGAAAAGCCGCTGCTTGAAGGCATGGTCAAAGACTGGCGGGGCAGCAGGCATATACAGAAAATATTGAAAGAAGTTAAGGAAAAGATTATTCAATCCGGATATACTGCCGAAGCCATCACCACCATTGATTTCGCCATTGCAATAAGAATTCCATTCGGAGGGAATATTTTCACCAGGACTAAAATAGCGGATGACGTCATGATGGCGGAGCTTGAGAAATACATCCCCTATTCACCGCTGCATCTGCCTCCGGCAATATCATTGCTTGCTTCGGTAAACAAAATATTCCCTGAAACGGCGGCGGTGGTAGTCTTTGAGACGTCATTTTTCACAGAACTGCCAGACCGGGAGAAATTTTACGCGGTATCGCCTGACATGAGCAATATCGGCTTGAGAAGATTCGGCTATCACGGCATCTTTCACAAATATGCGTATCTGGAAGGCAAAGATTCATCCGGCGCAAGAAAAATATTGTCCATATGCCTGGAGAACAGACCGGAGATCGCGGCCATCGCGGATGGCAGGCCGTTGATGGTTACATCCGGAGCCACCCCCCTTGAGGGACTTCCGGGATTGACCACCTGCGGCGAAATCGACCCCTACCTGATAACCGCCATCTCAAAAGGAATGGACTGGGGCCCGGAGGAGATTAATAATGTTCTGACCACAAAAAGCGGTTTTGCCGCTATCTGCGGCAGGAATATCAGTTTTGATGACATCTTCAAAAAAACTGCACCGGAATACAAACTGGCTAAAGATATAATGCAGTACTGCATACTTAAAAATTGCGGATCGGGGATAGCGGCAATGGGCGGACTTGATCTGATCGTCTTCACGGGAAGTTGTTCTCACCTCGGACGATTCATCGGGCCATGGCTGCAGAAGAAGATCGCGCTGCATGTTTCAGGTGAAATAAAACACCCGGCCTGGTTATGTCTGAATCATGACATTCACAGGCTCCTGGCAAATGAGGCAGTGGAAGCGCTGAAATAATACTAATCTGAATAATTCATAAACTAATGGCGAAATACTGCAATCTGCTCAAAGTAAAGCTGTTGCCGATGTCCTCGCCGCAGCGCGGCCACGGCGGCGACTGCGGCATCGTCAGTAAATTTCTTTTTGAGCTTATTCTTTCATCCATTTTTTATGAATAATCCAGGCTGACAAGTGACAGGTGAATGAGTCAGAAGACAGTTCCGCCTCTGCGGAATTTCCCGGATAAACGATATTGTTTTTACTGATTTCATATTTTAACACTCCAGTTTATTTGGATTTAAATCACTCTATTCTGCTGAATGATTTGGCAATTAAGACTATGCGCTCCTGTATTCTTTTTGCGGAACGGCGCACGACAGCGCTTTCATCGTTCAGATATTTATCAACCAGATCATGCCGTTCCACTCCCAGTCTGGCAAGACATTCGGCAGCGGCAAGTTCCAGTTTCCAGCGCGAATTCTCACTATACGTTTTGATGTTACCTGTACTTTTCTGGAACACCTCCTCAACCGGCAGATCATCGCGTTCAAGCATTCCGGTTATGACCTCAGCCGAGCTTGTGCTTCCGATATTCGCCAAAGCCCGCATTGCCAGTATCAATGCTGTTCTATCCGAGTTTTTATCCTGAATCACGCATTCCAGCAAAGGCACTGCGGCTTTCACTTTATTGAATCCCAGCACTGCGATTGCCGGCTTCCAAAGTTCCGTGGTCTTATTCCCCGCGCCAAAAGGCTTTATCGCGCTTCGTTCTTTGACGCAATTCATAAGTACCTGAAAAGCATTACTGTCGCCGGATATGGACAGAATCAGTGCGGCATTATATTTCTCCTGCGGATTCCCGGAAGACATTTTCTTCAGCAAATCATTTTTCCCGGAAATATTGCCGATTAATTTCCGGATCTCCGCGCCGCCGGATAATTTCTTTGATGCAGAGAATATATTTTCAGGCTTCCATCCATCCCAGTGATAATTATTCTCTTTGTTTTTCAGCGCGCCGGTACTGAACAATATTTCCTGAATTTGTTTTACATCTATCCCGCATGGCCTTTTGCCAGTTGCGTGCGCAATGGCGGCGGCGACTCCCGCAGCTTCGCCTATGCGCTGGATATCCCGCTGCATCCTCAACTGATTATGCGCATCATGATCCATGGATATTGCCCGGCAGGCGACGATCAGGTTCAAGATATTTTCAGGCAGCAGGCTTCTGTAGGGGATTTCGCAACCTATCGGTGCAGACCAGTTGCCAAGCCCCCATACCCAGAGCATCGTCTCTTCGCTTTCATTTTCATAATCCATCGCGTGATTATCATAATGCCCCGGCGAATATGCGATCACATCGTCAAATTCCGATGAAACTATCTGGTCGCTGAATTTCAGCCGGTACTTGCCGTTTATCAGTCTGCTGTTCCTGATGCCGGGCAGCGGCGCTATCTTGACAATCCTGTTTTTGTCGGTGTACTTTTCCACGTCATAGTGCTTTATTCCCTTTATGCGGGATCTCGACAAATCCCATGCGTCGGACGGATCGCAGTAGCCAATATCAAAATTCTGCACCGCAAGGGTGTTGTCGTCAGTCAGCATCGTTGACGGCTGAGAATATGAATGCGGCACGCCGTCTGTTTCCCTGCCGAATGTATAGGGGCAGCCCGCCATTGCAGCTACATCGGCATCCCCGGTGGAATCAATAAAGGTTTCCGCGCGATACCCCGTCATTCCCTTCATACTGTTGCATATCACGGCTTTGATTATTTTGTTCTCATTCGCTTTTCCTGTTGTCAGCGCGCTGCTTTCGGCAACAACCGTCTCGACTCCGCTGATGGTGCTCTCGTATTCCACGGCTACGCCGGATGCGGCAAATGCATTCATCAGCGCGATTTTTCTGGCCTCCGGATGAAATCCATGTATTTTTGTATTAGTCACAAATAAGTTCTGGAGTTTTTCTGTATCAGCATCAATTTCATCCTGGATGCCGCCGTTTGCCCCCCAGTAGTATACATGGATTAACCCGGCAGTGGCAATTCCGCCAGGACAGGCGGAAGCCTCAAGCATCTTGGTTCTGCATCCGTTTCTGGCTGCCGATATTGCGGCGAATACGCCGCCGGTGCCGCCGCCGCACACCACAAGATCCCACGGTTCTTTTTCATATGTCACCAGCATGGCGTCGCTCTTTTCTATTTTCCCGGGCGACGGAAATCTGTCCAGTATCTTGTTTATCTCCGCAGCCTTCCGCTCGCCGGATTTCATTCTGTACGCCAGTTCATTGCCATTGTACTCGAATGGTGATACGCGGAAACAGTTGTCTGCCGGAATCGTGCTGCATGCCGGGATTCTGCCGTATACTGGAAACTCTATGTTGGCGGTATGGGAAAGCACCGCATTGCGCAGCGCCGGGACTTCCGACCTGATGGATTTCATGATGTCCGGCAGTTCCATTCTGGCATGATAAGCCGGCCTTGCGCTGTCAAACTCAATAGCGGTTTCATCGGCAAATGGCGACTTTCTGAAACGCAGCGGAGTATTTTTATATGCCAGCTCTTCCGGCAGCGAATATGCTTTGTCGATGCCGTTCATGAAAAAGCTGAATATATTTTTTGAAGGCGTCAGGTCAGGAGTATTCTTAAAAACGGATGATATGAACAGCGCATTGTCGGTCGTGTCCAGAAAAGTTTTGCCGCGGATGCTGAAAATTCCTGACTTGGACCCGATGGAGGCGGACTTAATGAGATTTCCTTCAAGCACTCCGCCTGCTGGAAATGAAAACAGGAGTATATCAATGCCGGACAGCATTTTCAGCAGTGCGATTTCCGCAGCTACAGGATCTATCCGTTTGCCGGCAACGGCGCCGGCTGCGGAGATTTTATCCAGGAGCACATCTGCATATTTCGATATGCCGCGCTCAAGCTCCAGATTATATGCCCATGTCGCTTCCCAGCCCGCGGAAGACCTCGGCTCAACCATCAGGACACTTCGGCCTGCCGCACTCAGTTCAAGCGCCGCCCCGAGTCCGCAAAATCCGCCGCCGAATATCACCGCATCATAAATCTTATCCTGCATCTGATTGTTCATGTCAAATCCTTGTTGTAAACTTTAATATATAATTATACTTGATTTATTTTTAACAGCAATGTACTTTTCCATAATTGCAATGTATTATTCCAGTATATTACTATTTGGATTGAAACCATGAATGAACTTATAAAGCTGATCGGGGCATTTGAACGGCGCTGCGGACTGAAAATATGCTTCCATGATTATTCCGGCAGAATAAGGAATTATTTTCATGGAGAAAAATTCAAGCATGACAATAAATACTGTGAACATATCAAGAATAAATGCGGACTCGGCAAATGCATGTCTTTCGAAACGCGCAATGTACAGATAGCATTAGCCGGACATCCCGACGGATTCTTTAAGCTATGCCATGCCGGAGTGATCGAGTATGCCGCGCCGATCATGGAAGGGCCGGATATTCTTGGAACAATATTCATCGGGATCTTCAGATTGAAATCACCTGCCGCGGTCCCGGATGCGATTGCATGCCGGTGCGGCAGTGAAGACGCGGAACATGCCCTTAACCATAAACTTTACAAAGCGCTCCCGTGTATTGAACAGGAAGACTTCAAGGATATAGAGGAAATCGCCAAATCGCTCAAGTCCAGAATTGAAATACTGCTGGCCAGAGAAGAAGTTATTTTCTTTTCACATGAGAAAAAAATCAAATGGGAAATAGAGAAATATATCGGACAGAACTGTCAGAAAAACATAACGATTCAGCACCTGGCGAAACATTTATGTCTCTCCGTATCCCGAACCGGCCAGCTTGTCAAAAAGCTGTTCAATATGACCTATCCTGAACTGCTCAATAAAAACCGGATAAGCAATGCAAAAGCGCTATTATCCTCGACGTCGCTCACGATAAGCGAAACCGCATACCGATGCGGCTTCTCCGATCCCGCCTACTTTCACCGTATCTTCAAAAAAATCGAAAAAACCACTCCCGGAGAATATAAATTTGAAAATAACAGAACAAAAAATATGCTGATATAAATAGTTTTATTTTTAATTTTCTGTTTCAGGAGCTTATCCCAAAGTCCATTCCCAGTTTTTTATTTCCGGCATGTCGTCGCCGTGAATCCGGATATAATTTTCATGGTCGATCAGCCGGTCACGGATGAACTGTTTGACATACGCCGCTTTTGAACCCAGACCGGGGATGCGGTCGATGACGTCGCCGGCCAGATGGAAACGGTCGATCTCGTTCAGCACAGCCATATCGAACGGCGTGGTGGTGGTGCCTTCCTCCTTATAGCCCCGGACATGCAGATTGGCATGATTGTTTCTGCGATAGGTCAGGCGGTG
>CAIJKT010000289.1 GCA_903821255.1 uncultured Lentisphaeria bacterium
CAGTCAGCGCGGCGCTGCTCTGCGCCATAACCAGGAGTTGTCCCCTGCCGACGCTGCGAATCGCTATGAACGGCGGATTTTCAGAATAGGTCGCCGGCGTACTTTTCAATTTCTCGCTGCGTCCGGGTTCTGCGGCGCTGGCGGAATAAGCTGTTTTTTCGCCGCGTGCAAGAATTTTCCAGGAACTTTTATCAGTAAATATCAACGGGTTGGTTGTTTTCATGGCATCAGCGCGCACCGCCTGACCAAAATATCCCAGACGGGATATCCCCCTGGTTAAAGGACTGTCCTTGGCTATGTCGGTCGTATAATTAAATTTCAACCCCCTGGGGGTTGCGAGGCCGAGAATATTCCTGGAATCAGTAATTTGTTCTTCAGCAGTGCCTGCGCCATAGGATGACAGAAAGTGTTCAAATGATGGCACACCGCGATCCCACTCCCCGCCGGCATGGATCAGAATAACGCTCCCCCCGCTCTTCAAATATGCCGCAATAACCCGTTCAAAATCAAGCTGGCCTTCGGAAACCTTGTGTTCATTATTGACATACGGAAGTGAATTGATTACCACTACGCTGAACTTCTTCAATTCTGAAATGTTTTTAATCTGCTCCAGAGGCTTAATGTCTATCTCAAACCCTTCATCCAGCCATTCCTGATAGGTATGCATATTTGAGGCTTTTCCCCACTCGCCGCTTGAAGTGAAAAGCACCGCCGGGCCGGCCTTTTCCGCAGCTATTGTCTGAAATATCCCCAATATCCCCGCCGCCATAATAATAATCACACGCCAGCAATTCATTTTCATCTTAAACCTTTCGCGTTAATTTGCCCGGGAAAAGCATCCCGGCATATTTTACCAGTGCATAACACAAATAACTCGACGAGTAACCTAAAAACAGTATGGCCAAATTGGATACAGGCAATATTTTTTTTGCTTTCGTTCCCATTAACCTGGATGCAGATATTACGGGCAGCCACGCCTGCAACGGCCCAAAATGGTTTTACACGGATTCGCCGCAGGGACGTAGAATTAACAAATTCACATGCTTCAACATCGTAATGCAAGAACGAATTTACAGTTAATAGTGAGCATGATAGAGCGACCATACAATTTTAATTCCCCATCCCCGCATTTCAACAGCAATGAGGAATTAAATCACATTCAAGTAAAACTGGCTATTAATTTTTCTTTCCGGGTGGAACTGGAAACATTAATAGAACCATTGACATTTGCCGCCGCCCCATTCAATCGACCAGAATGAAGAAGTGTTATCGCCATTACCGGTGGCCTGATCTTTATAGTGGTTTTTTAAATCATTAAATGAATAACTGGATGCATTGCCGCCGAGGGCCAGCCAGTTGAATTTCGTACTGATATGGCGAAAATCCACTACAGTTGTTCCATCCGCGTAATTATCCCTGGGTTCGGCATTGGTTGAATAACCAATGCTGTAGGGGTCTTCCTGTACATATTTTTTACCACTTTGAAATCCGGCGGTATCGGCCAGAAGCATGACTCTGGACGGGATTCTGGCTCTTGATATTTTACGGCGGACATTGCTTGCATTATTAGGTGCCTGGGATATGAATTGATTAATCCCATAGCTTACTCCCTGCTCGGTTGAACTTATCATATACCGTCTATCGGAAGGACATTGAAAGGAGTTGTTCTTGCCATTTTTACGGGCGGCAGTACCATTTTTAATTCCGACATACGGAGCAATGCAGTCGTACCACCAGCCGACAGTACTGGGCCCCGCGCCCTGCCCCGCCATAAAATTGGCCGGCAACCAGTCATTGTAATCATTGGCATACATGGAAAAACCGATTCCCAGTTGTTTTAAATTGTTGGTAGCGTCTCAACTTGGAGACCTGAACACTTGAGTTCATTTTAACTGGCATCGTGCCGTCATTCCAGACTTGGGGCTCTGCCCCAAACCCCGAGATTTTTTAAGGCATTTAAGG
>CAIJKT010000290.1 GCA_903821255.1 uncultured Lentisphaeria bacterium
AGAAAACTGTTCCAGCCCTGTCTGATCGGAACGGTGACAATATCATTCTGGATGTCATTCCCGGTTTCGTTGTCGTCCCCGGGCAGATCTGCTTTAATCAGCCGGTTGTTGCAGAAAAACTTAAAATGATTATCGGAAATAACCTTGATCTGCAACATATTTTCAGTTTCGCTGAACAAAAATGACTTGGCCGCATATATTCCGGAATATCCGGAAAATATTTCTTCAAAATTAACATGCGATCCGGCAATTTTATTTTTTACTTTGCCCTTGTGAAGGGCGGCAAAACATTCGCTTTCCTCGCAGTTGTTTGGCAGGAACGGGGATATTTTCAATCCCGCGCCAAGCACACTGGGCGAGACCATGGAATCGGCGTTCTGCCAGTTTTTAGCCGGAGAATAGTCCGCTTCCTTCCAGCCGAACGGATAAGCGTTGAGGTTGACGGTTTCACTCATTTCGAAGCCCCGCTCAACCATGGGGCGTCCGAAATCAAAGCAGTTGCTCTCAAATACTTTCCAGGATTTGTCCGTCCACAGAATCGGCTGTTCGTTGATATGCAGCTGGCACCATACGCCCTGCGGCTTCAAATCTGTTCCGGAGTGTATGGAATGGTGATAGACCAGCACCGAAACCACATTCTGCCCCGGCTGCAGATAGTAGGAAATATTGTATTGATCCGCGTAAGAGGTATTAGGTTCGGTGGTCATCGGCCCGAAACCGACGAAACGGCCGTTGATGAACAATTGATATGAGCAGTGGGCTGTAATCCAGAGTTCGGATTCCATTCCGCTGTAATCCAGGTTGAATTCCCTGCGGGCAAACAGATAAGAGTCAATTCTGTTCTTCAGCGATTTTTTCCAAATCCATTCCCCGTGAATCGTTTCCGGCAATTTTACTCTGTCCATAACTTCCCCCTCATATCAATCAAACCGGACAAAACCCGATGAACCATATAAATACATTAAAGTATCGAACTCACAACTCTAATATGCAGTTCAGAGATTATTTTGTCAACTGGCGGAATCATTTAAACTGTCAACAATTTTCCAGAATAACTGTCGCGCAGGCATATTCCTGCTCATGGCTGATCGAAATATGGATTCGTGTCACGCCCATCGCCGAGGCGGTTGCCAATGCCGTGCCGCTGAGAATGGCTTCCGGCCGGCCCAGTTCCAGGTTGCGGGTGGACACGTCCTTCCAGCCGCATTTTTCGCCGATGCCGCAGCCCAGGGCTTTCGACATGGCTTCCTTCAGCGCCCACCGTCCGGCGTAGTATTGAGAGGGGTCGCGCCGTTTCGCCGCCTCGGTGCGTTCATCGTCCGAAAACACTTTTTCGATGAACGGATCGCCGTAGCGTTCGATCATTTCCCGTATCCTCGATACCTCAACTATGTCTGTTCCTAGTCCGGAAATCATTTTTTATACTTGTAATTCGTGCGATTTCTTATAGATTTAAGCTTATGAAATAATAACAACAATTAATAAACAGGAATTTTTGATAATGTCAATATCGAGAGCAAGAATAGTTATCACAGGCATCGGCCTGACCGCACCGAACGGCAACACGCTGGATGAATTCAGGCAGGGGCTGCTGAACCGCCGGTCCGGCATCGGCACAATGACCCACCGGTATATCGGGGATGTGTTTGCAGGATTGTGTAATTTCAATCCAAGGACTTATCAGGATAAGAAAGACATCAGAAACGGCACCCGCGCCGGTTCAATCTCCATTTTCTGCGCCAATGAGGCGGTCCGCGACGCCGGCATCGAGATCACTGACCGCAACCGCTCCAGAATCGGGGTTTTTATCGGCACCACCGAACACGGCAATGTTGAAACGGAGAATGAGGTATACAACCTCAGCCAGTTCGATTACGACATCAATCTGTGGAGCCATCACCACAATCCCCGTTCCGTGGCCAATAATCCTGCCGGCGAAGTGACCATTAACATGAAAATCACCGGTCCGCACATTTGCGTCGGCGCCGCCTGCGCCGCCGGAAACTGCGGCATTATCCAGGGTGCGCAGCAGCTCATGCTCGGCGAAGTTGACATGGCCATCGCCGGCGGCGTTTCCGAAAGCCCGCATACTTTCGGCATTTTCGCCAGTTTCAGAAGTCAGGGCGCGCTGGCCAGACATGCCGACCCGGCCAAAGCCAGTCGTCCATATGACATGGACCGTAACGGAATCGTTATTTCCGAAGGCGGCTGCCTGTATACCCTGGAGCGCCTGGAAGACGCGCTGAAGCGCGGCGCGAAAATCTATGGCGAGATCGCCGGATATTGCATGAATTCAGATGCCGCCGATGCGGTGCTGCCGCTGGATATCCGTCAGGCTGAATGTCTCGAAGGCGGCCTTGCCTCTGCAAAAATTACCGCATCCGATATCAACATCCTGAACACCCACGCCACCGGAACCAAGGTCGGCGACGTCCAGGAATGCAACGCCGTCCGGAAGGTATTCGGGGCATCGTCCAGGCTCTTCATCAATAACACCAAGGGTTTCATCGGGCATGCCATGGGCGCTGCCGGCGCCCTGGAGCTCGCCGGCAACATCCCGGCATTCAAGGACGGCATTGTTCATCCCTGCATGAATCTTGACAACATCGACCCGGAATGCGCGATGAACCATCTGGTCGCCAGTGAACCGGAAAACGCCGGCCAGGTTAATTATATCGCCAACAACTCTTTCGGCATGCTGGGCAATAATTCGGTTTTGATCGTCAAGCGGTTTGAATAAACAGAACCATTATATGAATCTTGTGATCCTTTACGAAGAGGAACTTGCCGGGAACGGGATGGCTGCCATCTGCGATTCCCGGCGGTTGCTGCATATTCAAACGGTGCTGAAGGCGACGCCCGGCGAACAAATCAAGGTCGGCTTGCTGAACGGCCGGACCGGAGAAGGGAAGATTGTCAGTTCAACCCCGGAAAAGATGGAATTGCAAGTAGAGTTTTCATCCGGTCCGCCGCCAATTCTGCCGGTGACGCTGATTCTGGCGTTGCCGCGTCCGAAAACATATAAGAAAGTTCTACAGGCGGCAACCGCCATGGGCGTTAAGGAATTTATTGTGATCGAGTCCTGGAAGGTGGATAAAAGCTACTGGAACAGCCCGGTACTGTCTGAGCAGGAAACCAGAGAGCAGTTCATCCTCGGGCTGGAGCAGGGGGTGGATACAGTTTTGCCGGAAATCAGTTTCAAACGGCGTTTCAAGCCGTTTGTCGAAGATGAACTGCCGGATATCATCAAAGGCAGACTGCCATTGCTGGCACATCCCGGAGCGGTTAATGCCTGTCCCCGGAATGTCGCCGGACCGGTTGTCCTGTGCGTCGGCCCGGAAGGCGGTTTTACTGAATATGAAGTTGCGCTGCTGGAAAAAAGCGGCATGCGGCCGGTAAATATCGGGGACAGAATCCTGCGGACCGAATTCGCGGTTTGTGCATTATTAGGAAAAATTTTCTAATTAACAGAGGGGAATGTAATTATGAATAAAGAATTTGCTGAACTGAAAGAGCGTCTCGTGGAGATTCACGATCTTCATTCTTCCATTGCGGTGCTGGACTGGGATCAGCAGGTCAATATGCCGGCTGCCGGCGCGGAGGGCCGCGCCAATCAGATTTCGCTGCTTTCCCGACTGTCGCATGAGAAATTTGTTGACGGCAGAATCGGCGAACTGCTGGAGAACCTGAAAGCATTCACCGACGGCCTTGATCCGGAATCCGATGAAGCCTGTCTGGTCAAAGTAACCCGGCGCGAATATGACCGCAGTGTCAAAGTCCCGTCGTCATTTGTCGCCGAATTCGCCAGAACCGCTTCCAACGCCCATGTCGAATGGGAAAAAGCGAAATCCGACTCCAATTTTTCATTATTTCAGCCGTGGCTGGAGAGAATATTCGATCTCAGGCGGCAATACGCCGGATTTTTTGCTCCTTACGATCACATCTACGACCCGCTGCTGGCAGAGTTTGAACCCGGACTGAAAACCGCCGACGTCAAGGAAATCTTCGAAAAAGTTCGTCCTGCCCAGGTGGAGCTGATTAAAGAGATCGGCAGATGTCCGGAAGCGGACGATTCCTTCCTGCATCAGGCGCTTGATCCTCAGAAACAATGGGAGCTTGGTGTTGAAGCGGCAACCGCAATCGGATTTGACTGGTCGCGCGGCCGTCAGGACAAATCAGTGCATCCGTTCACGACCACCTTCGATCTTAATGACGTCCGGATTACGACCAGGATAATGCCGGATAATTTTGCGTCAGGATTCTTCTCGACGATGCACGAAAGCGGACACGCGATGTACGAACAGGGTATTTCGCCGCTGCTGAGGCACACTCCGCTCTGCACCGGGGCGTCGCTTGGCATTCATGAATCACAGTCCCGGCTGTGGGAGAACCTGGTAGGCCGCTCGTTTGATTTCTGGGTATTCTTTTATCCGCGCCTCCGCAGCAAATTCCCCGGCTGTTTTGATAATGTCAGCCTGAAGGACTTCTACCGCGGCATCAACCGGGTCAAGCGCTCGCTGATCCGCACCGAGTCCGACGAAGCCACTTACAATCTGCATATCATGCTGCGGCTGGAAATAGAGATTTCCGTGCTGGAAGGCAAAGCAGCCGTACGCGATCTGCCTGAAATCTGGAATGCACGCATGGAAGAATATCTGGGCGTGGTTCCGGATAATGACGCGCACGGCATTCTGCAGGACGTCCACTGGGCAGGCGGCGCGGTGGGATATTTCCCCACCTATGCGCTGGGCAACATGATTTCAGCGCAGATATGGGAATGCGTCAACCGGGATATCCCGGATCTGCCGGAAAAAATCCGGCAGGGCAGTTTCAGCGAACTGCACGGATGGCTTGCTGAAAAGATATACCGCCACGGTGCGAAATTTGAGCCGCAGACACTGGTTCAAAAAGTCACCGGTTCGAAAATAGACCCCGCGGCTTATATCCGTTACCTGAACCGCAAGTACAGAGAAATCTATTCGCTTTGAACTTCAAATGCTGATTTCGGCCGTTTGCGCCGCATCAATGTCTGTCGGCGCGCAAATGAACCTTTTAACGACCGCGGCATACTGGTCGCGGCAGTCGAAATAACATTCGTCGTGAGCCCCGGTCAGTTCCATGAAGGTTCTCGGCTCATTGGCAAGGTTGAATAATTTCAGTCCGTGACTGAACTTAACAACTTTATCATCGCTGCTATGAATTATCAGTACCGGGCATTTTACCTGTTTAAGAAAATCTCCGGTCGGGAAGCTGTAGCGGGAAAGCCACTTGACCGGAAAGTACGGATACATGTCGCTGCCGGTTTCCTGGATCGAAACGAACGATGATTCACAGATCAGGCGGCCAGGTTGTTCTTTCGCGGCCAGCCGTGCGGCGGCGGCTCCGCCGAGGGAACGGCCGATAAGCACTATTTTGTCCGGAGAGATTCGCTTTTCATTTGCCAGATATCGCCAGGCGGCTTCCGCATCCAGATACAAGCCGTTTTCTGAAGGTTTGCCGCTGCTCAGTCCGTATCCGCGATAGTCGAAAATGAAGAAGTTTACCCCGAGTGTATGATAGAGTTCAATTGTTTCGACCCGGTGGGCCAGGCATCCGCCGTTGCCGTGGCAGAAAAGGATTGTGTATTCGGCATTGTCCGCAGGAATGAACCATGCATTGATTTTCACTCCGTCGGAAGTCGTCAAAAAAATATCTTCAAAGGGGATTCCGAAATTGAGCGGAGTGGCGAAAATCTCTTTGGTCGGGTAAAAGACCAGACGGTGCTGCATGAAGTAAAGCGTTGCCGCCAGCAGCAGATAGACGGCGATGGCAATTATTGCAATATAGAAAAACATATTTTAACACTTACCCGAGGCGTCAAATTTACATTCTCGGCGGGAAGTCAAATTCAAACTCGAACAATCCGGAAATTTTAGCACAGGCATTTTCCTCGTCCGGCCCGGATACGCGCAGGGTAATACGGTCACCGCTTTGCAGGCCCAGTGCGATCAGACTGAGGATGCTGTTCAGTTCGGTATCTTCTCTGCCCGGAAGGGAGACGATGAATTCATGGTCCGGAAACTCGCTTATCGCATTGAGGATTGCGCTGGCCGGCCGGCAGTGAATTCCCGCCTGATTGTTTATTTTTACGGTTTTTTCTTTCATCTCGTTTTTTCTGTTATGATAAGAATAGTATACTATATATATTAAATGATATAATTCAAAACAGAATGAGACAATAGTGATATCAATAAACGGTATTTTTACCAAAAAGACATATTTACTGCTTTCAATTTTGCTGACGGGACTGATTCTGCGCATAATATACCTGTGGCAATTTTCGGGATCGCCCCTGTTTGCCATTCCGATCGGGCCGGACGTTCAGGAATATGACGACTGGGCCAGGGAGATTATTTCCGGAAAGATTATCTGGGAGGCTGTACATATTCACGGACCGGCTTACCCGATGCTGCTGGCGCTGCTGTATAAGCTTTTTTCCTTCAGTCTGCCCGGGGTCCGGTTTATGCAGTTGCTGATCAGCCTGCTTTGCCTGGTGCCGCTGTTTTATGCGCTGAAAATGCTCTGCTCAAAAACAGATTTCCTGATGCCGTATCTTTTTCTCGGAATTGCCGTACTGTATCCGCCGCTGATTTATTACCAGGCGGAATTGATCAGCGAAGCTCTGCTGGTGCCGCTGCTTTGTCTGACGGTGGTGCTGCTTTATTTTGGCGGGGAGGGACCGGAATTGCGGGAAAACCGGAAATTCCATGTTAAATATCTATGGTTTGCCGGAGCCGGATTGACCGCCGGACTGGCAGCGGCAACCCATCCGATGGCGCTGATTTTTATTGCTGCCGAGTTTGTGCTGCTGCTGGCCGTCGAGAGGAAAACAAGGTCAGGAACATTCAGGAAGTTGCTGCCGGCCGCGCTTTTCATTATTTGCGCGATGATGATCATTGCTCCTGTATGTATTCATAATTCGATGCTCAGCGGCCGGATAGTTCTGATTCAGAACAATAGCGAATTGAACCTTTTTATCGGCAATAACCCGGATGCCTCCGGGACTTGCTATGTGCGCCCGGGACCGCAATGGAACACGCTGTACAATAATGCCGTAGCGGAGGCGGATAAACTGAAAGTCGGCAATGACCGGATTTATTCGAACCGCACCATTGATTTTATTCGCGGCAATCCGGGGCAATGGCTGAAGCTGCTGGCGAAGAAGGCTGTTTATGTATGGAATTTCCGGGAATTAATTTCAGGCGCGGATGCCGCGCCGCTGCGCTGCTTCACCGCGCTGCAGCGCTATTCCGTCTGGGCGTCAGGAGTGATTATGGTGCTGGCGCTGGCCGGACTGACGCTGGCAGCCGGTCAGCGGCGGACGCTGTACTGTTACCGGCATTTTATTCTGCTGACTGTCGCTTTCTGGCTGGGGCAGACGCTCACCGTGACCAGCGGCAGATACCGTCTGGCAATGCTGCCGGCGTTATTTGTTTTTGCCGCGTTCCTGCTTGCCAGAATTATTGCGGAAAGGCGCAATCTCCGCAACACTTTGAAACCGCTGACGTATTGCGGATTGGCCGCGTTAGCGGTTTATCTGCCGTCTCCGCCGGTAAATACGGTGAGTGAACAGGCGGAGAGCGATTCAATCCTGGGCGAAGCGTATTTCAAGCAGAACAAATATCCGGAAGCGGAAAGGCATTTAGCGGCGGCGCAGAATGCGCTCGATGACCGCGCCCGCTGCCTGAACATGCTCGGAGTGATCGCCGAGGCCAGAGGGGATTTCGGCGCGGCGGCAAGGTATTTCATGGATGCGGTGAAAGCCGATCCGGAATCGCCTGAAGGTTACATGAACCTGGCAATCAACGCCTCGAATATCAAGGATTTTGATCAGGCGGAAAAATTATTCGCCCAGGCACTGGCTAAAGGCTCCGGCAAACCGGACGTGCTCTACAATTACGGTTACTATCTGCAGCGGCGCGGCAATATTCCGCTGGCGGAGAAATATTATCAACAATGTCTTAAAACGGCGCCTTATGACCGCCGCGCCCTCAATGGCATGGGGATTATTGCGATGTCCAGAAAGTCATTCAAGGATGCGATCGTTTTCTTCAGCCGCGCGTTATCCATTGCCCCCGGCAATGCCGGACTGATGCTCAATCTTGCCGCGGCAAACGCATCAGACGGCAGAACAGAGAAGGCATTGGGGATTGTTCAGGAAATTCTGGCGAATGAGCCGGAAAACCGCAACGCTCTGATCATGAAACAGATGCTGACCAGAATTCCAGCCCAGCCGTAGAATTAAAATTTAACGGTCTTTAATCTGTTCAATTGCCGCCGGAGCGTGATTTGGCGGTGACGGGGATATTTTATGCTCAAGAACCATAGTGACGAATCCCATGATAACAATCACCACGCCGACTATTTTGTTTACCGTATGAAGGCAGGAAAATTCAAATTTTGAGCGGATAAATCCGAAAATTATAACCAGTGACAGCCACCAGATGCCGGACCCGGCGACCACGCCGGAAACCAGAATCGACGCATCCATAAAGCCGCGATGCGAATCAATCAGGTTCAATCCGGCAAAGATGGCCAGAAAACCCATGATGGTCAGCGGGTTGGTAATGGTGATAATAAAAGTGGACAGAAAATCCCGTCCAAGCGTGTTGGGAACTTCGTCTTCAATATCTGTTACCGGCTTGGTGAGATACATTCTGATGCCGATGAAAACAATAAAGATTCCGCCGATCAGGCGAATCCAGAAACTGCATCCGATCAGGAAATCCGAAATAAGCGTTAACCCGAAAGCTGCCACCGCGCCGTATAATCCGTCCGCCGCCGCCGCGCCAAGCCCGGAGAATAAACCGGCCAGCCGTCCCTTGGCAATGACGCGGTGGACGCATAAGATTCCGACCGGACCGACCGGTATGGCGATCAGCAGCCCGATAAAAATACCTTTCAAAAATAACATGAAAACCCCGTAATCCCGGCGTTGATTAATTATATAAACAGACTTGATAAGTTAGCGGAACAACCAGTTTTTTCAAGTAGCCGATCCCCGCGCCGACTGGCGTATGGGTGAAGATGTCATCCTTTGTCGAGCTGCCGCGGGAAGGGGCGGAGATTTCCGGACTTGGGGTTGATTTATACACAATATAAAGCATATTTTAAAAGCAAAATATATCATTAATATACAGTGGAGGCAATAATGGCAAAATTAGTTATTGGACTGGATTACGGAACGGACAGTGTACGGGCATTACTGGTAAATGCGGAAAACGGAGAAGAACTCGGCAGTTGTGTTCATCACTATGAAAGATGGAAACACGGCAAATACTGCGATCCGGTAAAAAACCAGTTCCGTCAGCATCCGCTGGATTATTTGAGCGGACTGGAGATTACGGTAAAAGGCGTACTGGCGAAAGCTCCAGCGGGGGCGGCAAAAAATGTCATCGGCATTTCGGTGGATACTACCGGTTCAACGCCGGTGGCGGTCAACCAAGCCGGAATTCCGTTGTCCATGACGCCTGCTTTTGAAAATAATCCCAATGCGATGTTTATTTTGTGGAAAGATCATACCGCGGTTGCGGAGGCCTCCGAGATTAACCAATATGCAAAAGCCTGG
>CAIJKT010000291.1 GCA_903821255.1 uncultured Lentisphaeria bacterium
AAATCCAGAAGACTTTCGTTATTATCCTCCGGATCTATACAGATATTCATGCAATGGTAACCCTGGGCATTGATTTGCCGTTGAAACAAGTCGGCTGGCGTTTCTATTTGAGTTTTACCTTTGCAATAAATATTGCAGATGAATTTAGAGGTTTTACTCCTCATCGCAGAAGCAAAAATATTATTGCGATAATTAAGTTTACCGGCCCGCTCAAGAACTCTATTTCTGGTTTCCTCATTCACGCCGCTGCGATTATTAAGCGCATGGCTGACAAGCGACCTGGATATGTTAAGTTCTCTTGCAATGTCTTTTTGTGTGAGCATTTTTATTTTAATTCCTCGAATTTCAAGTTGTCGATCCAAACCGTTCCATCAGCGCCATTCTCATTAGGGATACCAATGCGAAGCCTGACATCTTTTCTTTCTGCGGAATATTTTTTTGAGTTAGCATCCGGGAACAGCACCTCGGTTTTGAATTTAGTCCAATCACTTTTAGCGGTGATTATTTCTGTTTTAAACCAAGTTGCCTTATTGTATGTCCCCCCGTCAACGACTATCACTACTGTAACATTAGAAGTTCCCTTCATCCAGCCGCTGAGCAGAAATCTTTTTCCGGCAACGCAGGGAATTTTCTCGATATAGGCGCATTCAGCCTGACCGTAAGTTCTACCATTTCTAACTTCCGGGGGATTTGTCTTTATGTCAATTCTCAAACTTTTTGAACCTTCAATAAAAATCACATCATTATCAATGCTGATTGTGCTTGGGTTAGTTTTGTTTGCTGCTGCCTTCCATAATTCCAGCCCGTTTTCAAAGTCACCGTTCTTGATGATATTCCCGCCTGTTTTCTGTTCAGCTCCCAGCAATGTCAATATACTTACCAGAAAAAATATAATTCCTGAAAATCTCTTTAAAAGCATTTTAAACCATCCTGTATTTAATGCAAGGTTCGCAAAAATCAATTTGAAAGCGTTGCGCCTCGCATATTGCACTGCATTGTTACTCCACCTGAAGATATACTTCCCAAAATAATAGCCTCAACCGGAGTTTTCTATCACGTGATATATATACATCACGTTCTGTTTTTTGTCAAGTTCTTTTGACAAAATTGGCGATGCTGTAATTTAAAAAAACAGCTTATGGCGTATTTTCTAGTTTTCTACTTGACAAAAGACAAGCCGTAATGTATATATATCACGTGATAATAAACAAATATCACGTGATAGTAAAAATATGAAAAGGTTGAAACTATGCAAAACTACACAGAATCACTTGCATTGAATGCAGAAATAAATTCCGGCAACATAATTCTTGTCAAAAGTGGGAATAATGCCTGGCAAGGTAATAATATAGAATTACTGATGTCAGTCTCAAAAGAAGAAAGCGACAGCAGAATCAAATCAGTCCTCAAAAACTCAGGTAAAAATGCGGTTAACATAAAATGGATTGAAATAATTAATATAGAAGTTCCGCAAACAGAATTGCGTTTTTTACGTTTTGGATTGAACATGCCCGGAGATCCGGTACGTTTTGGAAAATTAGATAAGTACGGCGTAATTCCAGCGCCCTTGCCTCTAGATTCGCGCGGCTATTCAGAAACCGCAGATAAGTACATAATTGATAATAACAGTTTGTTTGCATTTGCAACAGCTGACAGGAAAAGCGTCACCGTAATCGGTGGCGAAACTTTCAAAATATCTGAAGGACAGATACTTTTGGAATGCGACAAAACATCTGGTAAAATGCGCCTTGTCTATAAAATGATTCTGGATGGGCTGGAATTGCTGCCCGGCAAAGAAAAAGCGCTGGACGGGATTCTGATACTGCAAGGCGAAAAGCTTAACAGACTCCTTGAAAAATGGGCAGATAAAACTGCTGCCCAAACAACTCCGTTGATACCAGAAACAATTTCTACTGGTTGGAGCGATTGGCAGTATTATCGTAATGACAAGACTCAAGAGGATGTTCTCGCAAGCACGGAAGTCATAGCTGAATTAAAGGCGGCTGGATATCCTCTGGAATTTGTCCAGGTTGATGGCGGTTTTTGCATGCATCTTTCAGAATGGACTCAACCGCGTCCATCATTTTCAGATGGGATAAAAAGCCTCTCAGAAAAGATTAATTCAAAGGGATTGAAGTTTGGACTATGGCTGGCTCCATATATTCAAAATAGAGAAACGAAAGTTGTAAAAGAGCATCCGGAGTGGCTTCTTCTTGATGAAAACGGGAATACGGTTGAATTGCCAAAGTCAAATGTAGGGCAGTCCTGCCTGATTGATTACTCATTGGACGAGCCGCTTGAATGGCTTCGCTCTTTGGTTAGAATGTTTGTGGATGAATGGAACGTAAAATGGATAAAACTTGACGGGCCAAATTATAAATTATACCGCCGCGGGAAACTTAGAAACAACTCCATGACAATGACTGAAATGCTGATCAGATCATTTGAAGTCATACGCGAAACTGCCGGGCCTGATATTCTGGTGGAGGGAGAAGGGATGATGGGATTAGCCTTGGGAAAAGTGGACTTGCACCGGGTGCAAACCGATAATTTTACTCGATGGAATACCAACAACAATTCCGAAATCCCATTCGCGCCTCAAGTATACGGCAAAGAATTAATCATGTCGTTTCTCCACAACAGATGGTGGCACAATCATCGCGAAAACATAATCCTTCGCGACTATCCTTCGCCACTGTGTGATGAGCGTGCCAACGATTGTAAGGCCGTGGAGCCACTATTTACTGAAGCTGAATTTAGAGTTCAGATTGTGGCGGCAGTTCTCGGCTCCGGTGGAATACTTCTGACCGATCCGATGAAGGAATTACGAAGAACGCCATATCGAATGAAATACATAGCGAAAGTTATTCCCGTATGGCCTCATGCAGCAGAAATTGTTGATGTCTTTCCTGATGCCCGTTATCCATCGTCATATATGTTGAGAATTAATACGGGTTATGAAAATTATGCCATTCTCGGCGTCATCAACTGGGACGACGAAATAAAAGATTTTACCTATAACTTAAAAGATATTCTCGAGAACAAAGAATTCATTGCCTTTTCATTTTTTGACGAATTGCCCTTGGAAATTATCAATAATGAATTAACCGTAAGAGGAGTGACAGCTCGTAGTTCTAAGCTCATTGCGATAAGAGAAAAAATGGTGCATCCTCAACTTGCGTCAACAAACATGCACTTTATCCAGGGGGCTGTTGAACTGGACGATATGAGCTGGAGTGAACAGGCTGGCAAACTGTCTGTGACCGTAAAGCATTTTGAACAGAGCGATGAAAAACTTTTCTTTGCAGCTCCACCGAAATGGAAAATTAAGAAAATAGAAACCAACGCCAAACGCTATTCCATAGACGACTTCGACCCGGAACATCCTTCAATCCGCTTTGAAGGCAATGGATCAAAGCTTACAGTTTTTGATATTTTCTGGAGCAAGAAATGACATTAAAAATTGGAACAGCAAGAAAGGCAATAACGCCTGAAATTGGAACTCTACTTGCGGGATACGACGCAAATGTGGTATCGGACGGGATAAGGGATGATTTATATATTTCAGGAATTGCCTTTGACGACGGCATGAAACGGGCGCTCCTCTTAAGCTATGACCTTCTGGGGTTGGATGAGGACATCGTCAATGAAATAAGAAAAAAATGCGCGGCCGCTAACGGGCTTGAAGCTGGAGATATAATCCTGACATGCACGCATACACATTCCGGACCTCACACAAGACGTAATTTACTGGCTGATCTTGACAAAGACTATGTTGCAAAAGTAATTAACTGGAGTATCGAGGCAGCGTCTGATGCATTTAAATGTATGCTTGAAGTTGACCTTTTTCACTATTCCGTCCAATGCCATGAAAATATAAATCGCAGGGTGATATTACCGGACAATTCCTGCAAAAACCTCCCTTCCTTCAAACATCTGGAACCTCTTGCGAATAATATAACAGACACTGAACTGGGAATATTGTATTTTGTCGACAAAACAAAGAAAACTCCAGTAGCCACGCTGGTAAATTACGCAGCTCATCCTCTAGCCTGCCAGACAGGCGGAGCTTCCGGCCGCAAAATAAGCTCTGACTATCCTGGCGTCTTGAGAAAATATGTGGAAAGTGAACTTGGCGGATTCTGCTCGTTTACTTCCGGAGCATGTGGCGACCTTCATCCCCGCAGATTCGAAAATGGATTTGCCAGAACTGATGAAATTGGAACAAATATTGGAAGAATTACAACGGAACATTTTTTTGACGCCACCAGAAATCAGGCAATGTTCAAAACAAACAAAACGGACATAAAAACGCATTCATCATTCGTCAAAGTTCCATTCAGGGATAGTGAAGAAAAATCAAAGCTATACGGCGACCAGAAATCCATCCGTCTTGAATTGCAGTTTTTGGCTATCGGGGACATTTGTTTTGTGGGGGTTCCGGGTGAATTGCTTGTCGAGCCGGGCCTTGAAATAAAATGGAACTCGCCGTTCCGAAAAACATTTATACTCTACAATTCAACGGCCTACATAAGCTATATTTCTCATGCGAACGCTTATCTTGAAGGAGGTTATGAAACTGACACCGCACTGCTGGCATCTAGCGCCTCTTTTACTATAGTATCTGCGGCAATAGAGGCAATGCACCAAATGCTTAATACCCCGTAAACACAATCAACCAGCATAGGGTAACATTGCTGATTTTACAAAATACATGCACACTGAAACAGTAAATTTGTGGATGGTAGTGTCAAATCTGGCATGAAAGAAATGAACAAAGATGAGGATAGGTAAAAAGGCGATGGGAGCGACATTAGAACCTGTCGCAGTCAACGCTAAAATCGGCATAAAGCCGCGTCCTGCGTCCGCTATTTATACGATTT
>CAIJKT010000292.1 GCA_903821255.1 uncultured Lentisphaeria bacterium
TCCAAAATACTTTTCTGCTTGTTCCTTAAACCACGAATGCTGTTCTTGTGTCAGAGTAGTATCCGAAATATTCCCTTCAAAAGTACCAATACATAGCTTGAACGGGCCGATCTTAGAACGTGAAGATATGTGAATATTTGACGGGGGTAGTATTTCAACCTCTCCAATATCCTCTCCGAAGGCCTTGACTTTCCCTCGGAAGACTCCGTTTTCGTCAAACGCGCCATCAACATAATGTTCAAGGTCGTAAAAATTTGACAAATTAAATTCTTTATCTTTTGACAATATTTCATGGCACTGTGCTGAACGCCATGAAAAAACTCTGTAGTTAAATTGGTCATTATTTCGCTCATGAACAAAAGGATCATAGAAACAGGACAAAGTTCTGAAGATATGGTCTTTACGTGCCTTAACAATGTCATCTTCAACATAATGGTGCTCAATCAAGGCCATAAGTTCATCATTGATGTCAGCAACAAACATAGCAGTCCCTTTGAGCGAGGAACCATTCCAAACTCTCCATTGTTTCAAATGCCTTTCGGAAAATGCGGCATTAATAATCAGCTCGGCAATTTCTTCTGAAGTAGTTCTTTCTTTACCCTGCTCACGCTCAAGCGACGAATAAGTATTCCAGGCGGCAATCAATCTTCTCCCGCGTTCAGTGTCTTCATTTTGGGGCCAGACATTGTCACATAGAGATTCAAACATATCAGCGATATAATCCAGAACCTTTTCTTTATCCGAAAACTCAACTACCGGAATATTAATATCACTCAATAATAGATATGGATTTTCAAACAACCGCCAGTCAATTAACGCGGCTACAAAATCACAATTATCACGTTTTGAAATAAGCAAAAGCAGAGATCCCATGATTCCGGATGAAAGACGCCCAATGCCCTTCTGTCCCTGTTTGACTCTGCCTGGCAGACCATCCATATCTTTTTCAGGAATTGAGGCATTTGAAGCTTTTGAATCGGTGCCGATAACCAGCCATTTGCTCAAAAACTCTTCCTTATTCATTCCATGCCCGTCATCAACAACAGCAGCAACAGGGACATCGCCGTCGAAAACATGCAGTTCAACATTACGGGCATAAGCATCATATGCGTTTTTCCAAAGCTCTGAAATCGCCGTCGGACAGTCAGCAATCTGCTCCCGTCCCAGATGATCTACGGTTCTAGCTCTAGTCTGGAATGGAATATTCTGTATCATTTACGTGTTTTGCCTTTGGGGTTCATATAATGAAAATCCAATTCTTTTTTTATACATTTTAGAACGACCTCGCCCAGCAGGACGGGAACTGCATTGCCGATTTGCTTTCCCATTGCCATCAGTCCGCCTTGAAAGATAAAAGAATCCGGAAAAGTTTGAAATCTTGCTGCATGCCTGGCTGTTATTCCGTGATTTTCAAATGGGTGAAGGAAACGCCCTTTTGATGGATTAACACAGCCGGTTGTTATCGTCGGTCCCGGTCTGTCGATAGATATACGCCCGTAAACATCCTTATGTCCACTATGCAGTTTATGACATTTCAGGGTTCTGCATGACTGACTACGGCTGCCGCCGTTAACCGGAGTACTGCGAAAGATTTCAATCATTTTCGGAGAGTGATTCATATGAATATCGCACGGATCATTAGCATTTATGGCAGTATTAAAAACAGCAGCAGCGGTTTTCCAAACAGGTAATGCGTTCGCGGCATGTTCAGATTGCGGCGAAAAATGCGTTGGCTTGGGAGGCCAGCTAAAATTATCGCTCCGGGCAATATTACTATTGCGCCCTAAGATAAACACACGTTTTCGAGATTGCGGCACACCATAGTCTTTGGCATCGATAACAACTGGACTCTCGACTTCGTAGCCAGCGTTTTGAGCAAACTCATAAAAGCGGTCTAAAAACGATTTATGCCGCGGCCACAACAAGCCCGGAACGTTTTCAACAATAAAAAATTTCGGCTGCAATGTTTTAATAAAGTCAAAATACCGCAACAGCAATCTATTTCTGGGATCGTTAATACCTGCGTCATTTAATCTATGAGTGGAAAACCCCTGGCAGGGCGGTCCGCCAACTATAACATCAATTCCCAGCGATGGATTATTACTAATCTTTTGTAGATTCTTCAGTACAGGCAACGGGTAGATGCGCGTTATGTCTTTTTCATATACGACAGGAAATTCAGAGCCCGGCTCAATTAAATTGGATCGGTATGTATCGCAAGCGTGTTTTTCAAATTCTACCGCGGCCAGAACATTGAACCCGACATTTTTTGCTGCTAATGAAAATCCCCCAGCCCCGGCAAATAAGTCTATTACATTGTACGCCAATAAATCCATTCTTAAATTACGCTCTATCTGATGTGTTACTGTGAACAAAATACATTAGACATCTGTACAATAAAGTAAAGTCTTTTACTTTACAATTCTTTTCTCTACAAAAAAGCGATAAAATTGCCCCAAATCGTCCAGGTCAGCCTGATAGACGGATTATATAATTTCAATCTTCTTTATCGCAGACGATATTCATTGTCAAATTGAAAAAATGTATATCCATATTATTTTATTCTGCTTGCAAACTGAAACTGGTTTGTGCAATTATACTCTATAAGGTTTCATGCAATAGTAAAGTATGATGCCGTTGTGACAACAGGCGAAAAGAAAAAGTACAATATGAAAAATAAATGTTCAATCTGTTCAAAAGATAAAGGCCGGCGCGAGTGCAAACTCAAAGGAAACACTGAAATCTGCTCCCGCTGTTGCGCGGAAACGCGGAGTTCTGATTGCGAAGGATGTCCGCATTATGTTCAGGCGGAAAAATATGCCGTTGAAAAAATGAAGAATGCCAGCTCGAATGGCATAATTTTAAGGA
>CAIJKT010000293.1 GCA_903821255.1 uncultured Lentisphaeria bacterium
GAACGCAGGGTATTGACCCGCGCCGTCAAAGCCCATCTGGAGCACCGGATCATCAATGCCGGCTGCCGGACGATTGTATTTTCCAAGTGATGTACCTTTTTGCGGCGCCGGGAAAAAGAATTGACGCATTTTTGTGTTAATAATTATGCATATTCTTTATTAAGTGCTATTTTAAATTCTGTCAGAAGTTTCATATTGCGGTATAAATATTGCATCGGTCAGGTTATATATGGCAGAGCAAACGTCTAAAAAAGCGATAATCGTCGGGGCATCATCCGGAATCGGATGGGCGCTGGCGTATGTGCTGGCGCGCGAGGGCTATACCGTGGGTCTTTGCGCAAGGCGGCTGGCCCGGCTGGCGCAACTGCAATCTGACCTGTCTAAAAACAGCTTTATTTCGCTGAAAGATATTACCAGCAAAGACGCATTTGATGATTTTGAAAGTTTCCTTCAGTCACAAGGCCAGGTTGATCTGATCGTGATCAGCGCCGGAACCGGACATATCAATCCTGAACTGGAATGGAATATGGAAAAGGACACCGTTGAGGTAAACGTCAAAGGTTTTACCGCGATAGCAGATGCGTCAATGCGTTTTTTCATGAAACAGGGATACGGGCATCTTGTCGGGATTTCTTCAATGGCGAAGTTCCGCGGCAACGCGGATACTCCGGCCTATAACGCCTCCAAAGCTTATGTTTCTAATTATCTTGAAGGACTGCGGATGATCGCGGCTAAAAAGCGGCTTCCGATTGACGTTACCGATATCCGCCCTGGTTTTGTGCTGACGGATATGGCTAAGGGGAAGCAGATATTCTGGGCGGCAACCCCGGAAAAAGCTGCTTTGCAGATGTATGCCGACATCCGCAAACGCAGAAAAGTGGCATATATTACCCGCCGCTGGCGTTTCGTTTCATGGGCGCTCCGGATCCTGCCGGAATGCATTTACTGCCGCTTCTGACTTCATGTCACATCTTGTTTTTATGTATGATTCCGCCCTGATTGATGATATTTTCAGGATGGCGTTTGAATTCAATTCCGCTTCGAATATATTATCCCGTGAATATGTTTACAACTCGCAAGAAAATACTGGGGGAAATGATGTCCGGAAGTTTAAAATTTGTTTTAATCGGTTTGATGGCTTTTTTATGTAACATTGTTCCGGCAGGCGACAGTTCGGACGATAATGTCTATCAATTTGACGGTATCTTTTATCTGGGATTTGATAAAGAAGGCAAATTTGTCTCGATTCCAACTCGTACCGGCAGCTATATTGGCCTGGTGGCGGGGGCGGTGCCGGCGGCGCTGGTTTCCGGCGGTTTTCACCTTTTCGGCGCTCAGCCTGATGTGACGATGGAAGCCGGGCGGAAAACGCTTAAATGTTTCTGTTATCCATGCGGATTCGCGTTCGGCGCGCCATTTCTCACTCTGAAATATGCGTTCTGGAATGCTCCTTTGTACATTGCCGCAGGTTTTATGGGAGATGACAGGCCGGCGATGCCGGTCAAGGAAAGTATCAAAAACAGCAACTGAGCATTCTGCAATTGAAAGGTCAGCGTCCGCATTTTCCGGTTATTGATGCCTGGCCGATGATTTTATCTCCAAGCAATTGCAAAAGCTGTTTTTCAGTGAGAAAACTTTTAACTGCTTTGACTTCACTCACATTTAAAGCGTAGACCGTAAATACATAATCGTGGATGCCGGTTCCTTTGGGCGGATTCGGTCCGCCGTAGCCCATGGCGCCGTAGCTGTTTTTCAACTCAACCGCTTTTGTCGTGATTTTTTGCAACGATACTTTTTCCGGCAGCGTGGTTATGGCGGCGGGGATATTGATTATCACCCAATGCACCCAGTTCTTCGCTACAGGATGGGGGTCAATGCAGGTGATGACAAATGATTTTGTCCCAGCCGGAGCATTTTCCCAGCTTAATTGCGGGGAGATATTAATATTATCATCAATCATGGTATATTGGGCCGGAATTTTACCATTGGCGTCAAAACTCGTGGACGTGATGGTAAATTTCTGTTCCGCATGGCAGAATGGTATCATACAGGATAAGGCGAACACTGCAAAAATAAATTTCGAATACATCATTTTTCCGTCTCCTCTGTTTGTATATAAAAACTAACACACTATTCCGGGTAATTCAAATTCAAATTAAATGTAATCCTGGCCCGGATTTCCGGCGGCCGCAAGCACGGAGATGAGGTTGA
>CAIJKT010000294.1 GCA_903821255.1 uncultured Lentisphaeria bacterium
GGCTGTATCTGGTGAACAATACCAAGACCGGCGAAAGCAACTTTGCCGATGTATTGAACATCATGACCCGTGCCTCGGAAAACTTCTGTAACAAGGCGTCCAATATTGTAGCGGATGTCGAAGTTAATGCGGCCACAGATGCGGCAGCTGCTGCTCCGAAAGCAAAGAAGCCTGCCGTTCAATAATATGTTTAATTACACAAAAATAAAAAAGCCGGGATTTTCCGGCTTTTTTATTTTCTGCTTATCCGTTCTATTTGCGGATTGCAAATATCAGGTCGTAATCAACTTCAAATTTCGACAATGCCTTCAAATGCGGTTGTCGCCGGGCCGGTCATATAAACATTATTATCTTCAGCCCATTCGATTTCAAGGTCTCCGCCGCGCAGATGGACCGTCACCTTGCGTCCTGTAAGCTTGTTCAATACGCAGGCCACGGCTACGGCGGATGCGCCGGTGCCGCAAGCCAGAGTTTCGCCCGCGCCGCGCTCCCACACCCGCATCTGTACTTCCGTCGGAGAAATTATCCTGACGAATTCAACATTGATTTTCTTCGGGAACATTTCATGGACTTCAATTTTCGGTCCGTCAACCAGCACATGTCCGTCCGTGATCTCGTCAACGAAAATTACCGCGTGCGGGTTGCCCATCGACACGCAGGTCATGGCGTATTCCTTCCCGGACGGCAGACGCAGCTTTTCGCCGACAACTGTATCCTTGTCAATATTTACCGGTATGAACAACCCCTTCAGCCGCGGTTCGCCCATATTGACTCTGGCCGACGAGAAGTTACCCTGGGCGTCACGCCGGATGGCGATTGCCAGGATTCCGGCTCCGGTTTGAACCGTGATTGTATTCTTGTCGCCGACATAGCCGTGATCGCAGAGATACTTTGTCACGCAGCGGATGGCATTGCCGCACATTTCCGCCTCGGAGCCGTCGGAATTGAACATCCGCATCTGAAAATCCGCCTTGTCATGCCTCAGAATAAGGACAATCCCGTCGCCGCCGATCCCGAAATGCCGGTCGGACAGCCCGGGAGCCACTGCTTCGGGATTCGGAATCAGGCCGGGATTGGCAATGCAGTCAAAATAGATATAATCATTGCCTAAGCCATGCATTTTTGTAAATTGCACTCTCATTCACTTTCTCCAATTATGCTGTTTACCAGTTCCGCATTGCTTAACTTCCGGCGCGCCGGTATGGCCTGGCCTTTATAAACCAGAACCTCGGCTGGCATCGGGCGCAGATTGTAAACTCCGCCCATCGCATAGCAGTACGCGCCCGCATTCCTGATCGCCAGAATGTCGCCTTCCCGGATTTCCGGTAATTCGCGCTGCTCGGCAAAGCGGTCGCCGGTCTCGCAGATATTGCCGCAGACGTCATAAACTTCCGGAGCTCCTCCCGGATTGCTCAAATTCAATACTTCGTGGTATGCACCGTAAAATACCGGGCGGATCAATTGCGGGAAGCCGGAGTTGCAGCCGGCAATCAGCCGCGAATTGTTGTTCTTCAGAGTATTGACTTCAACCAGCAGATAGCCGGCTTCGGCAACAATGAATTTCCCAGGCTCGAAGTACATTTTCAAATCCCTGCCGTAACTCTTGCAGAATTCGGCAAAGAGCCTGGTGATTTCGGCTCCCATCGCCACATAGTCGACCCTTGCTTCATCCGGCTTGTACGGAACTTTGAACCCTCCGCCGAAATCCAGAAATTCCAGATCCGGAAAGTTTGCCGGCGTCGCCAGCGCCATGATGTTTCTCATGCTTTTGAACACGGATTCAGTATGCTGCAAGCCGGAACCGGTATGCTCGTGCAGCCCGATAACGGTCAAATTATGCTTCTGTACAATTGTTTTGGCCTTCTCAATATCTTTCAGCAGAATGCCGAATTTTGCCAGATCCCCGGCAGTCATCAGGCCGGCGGCCTCGCCGTCAACAACATCCGGATTGAAGCGCAGACAGACCCGGCTGCCTGAATATTTTCTGCCGAACCGTTCAAGTTCGGAC
>CAIJKT010000295.1 GCA_903821255.1 uncultured Lentisphaeria bacterium
GACAAAATGCCGTAATGCGGTTTCATCCTGAAAGAATGCGTCATCGCACGGTATCCGTTCGATATTCTTTTGCAGTCCCAGGTAATTATATAAATGGGACCCGACAAATCCAGGCTGTCCTGTAATGCCGACTCTTATCATTAATATTTCTCCAATGTTGTAAGTTGCGCGTGTGTTACGTGTTACGATGTTATAGTTTGTTATACAATATATGATTTGCTTTTTCGAGCCATGTTTTACCATCGCTCTTCTATATCCATGGCAATATATATCCGGGTTGTAAATTCTGCAGTAGAACCTTTGGCAACCTCTATAAATCTTCCCTGCTATTTAACAGACTTTTTTTCCATGCCTTCAGCAATATTGCTGGGAATGTAAAGCCCTGATCAGGTTATCTGATCTTTAAAGCCAAAATCTCTATAATCGCTAAGAATTTTATATATATCCGCTGAAAGCCTGGCACTAAGCCTCCAAGCATCAAGTTTCTCACATTTTATTCACTTCACGCCTCTAAACTCGCAATACTAAGCACTTAGCACTTACCCAGGTCGTTTCTGATAAACTCCAGCTTCATCAGGAGCTGCTTCGTGCCTTCAATATCCAGGCGACGGGTGTTGTGAGAATGGTATTCCTCTGTAGTTCCGATTTTATTTGAGCCGTCGGTAAAGTACAAGTTGTAATTTAAGTCTCTTGTATCTGCCGGAATACGATAGTAATCTCCCATATCAATGGCTTTGACCATGTCTTCGCGGTTGACCAGGGACTCATACAGTTTTTCACCGTGCCTGGTGCCGATTACTTTGATCTCGCTGTCGCAGCGATAGAGTTCTTTCAACGCCTGTGCAAGGTCGCCAATTGTCGCAGCCGGAGCTTTTTGCACAAAAATATCTCCCTGATGTCCATGCTTGAAAGCAAACATCACCAAATCTACAGCATCTTCCAGCGTCATCATAAAGCGTGTCATTTCAGGATCGGTAACCGTAAGCGGGAGCCCGGCTTTAATCTGGTCAACAAACAGCGGAATGACAGAACCGCGCGAAGCCATGACATTCCCGTAACGAGTGCCGCACATTACAGTTCCGCCTTCAGCTTGATTACGGGACTCGGCAATCATAACTTTTTCCATAACTGCTTTTGACAGTCCCATTGCGTTGATCGGGTAAACGGCCGTATCTGTGCTTAGTACAACGACTTTTTTTACTTTAGCGATAATCGCCGCCTCCAGCACATTCGCCGTTCCCAGCACGTTAGTTTTTACTGCTTCAAGCGGGAAAAATTCGCACGAAGGCACCTGCTTCAATGCGGCGGCGTGGAAAATAAAGTCTGCTCCACTGACTACGCTGCATACACTCTGCCGGTCACGAACGTCACCGATATAAAATTTCAGTTTCGGATTATTATACTTTTTCCGCATGTCATCCTGTTTCTTTTCATCGCGGCTGAAAATCCGTATTTCCTTCAATTCTGAATCCAGAAACCGTTCCAGAACCGCATTGCCGAATGATCCGGTTCCGCCAGTGATCAGTAATATTCTTCCTTTAAACATATAAACTCTCCCTTTTTCGGTGTATTATGTATTTTCTATTCGATTATTGCTGCTTTTTCAAGACGGTTGGGGTAATTAATCAGTACCGCCTTGTATATTCCCTTGAAAACGAAAAGGCTGCCTGCCGCCACGCCGATAGCCCCATATTTATGAATTATGTTTTTGATATCTTCGAGTGAACCGGCTCCGCCTAGAACCGTTAACGGTACATTGATACAGGTTCTTATCTTATCAATCAGATGCAGATCGAATCCTTTCATCATTCCATCTTTGTCAATCGAATTAATGACAATTTCTCCTGCTCCAAGCTTTTCCATTTGTACCGCCCATTCAGCAGGCCCTTTGCCGGTAGCCTTCCGTCCATTGTGAGTAAAAACTTCATATTTTCCGCCAAAAAATTTCTTTTTGGTATCCAGGACGACCACGATGCTTTGGCTGCCGACGATTTCTGCGGCCTGCCGCACTAGTTCAGGATTCTCCAGTGCGGCGGAACTGATTGCCACCTTTTCCACGCCCAGTTGAATTATCCGCTGGATTTGTTCGCTGGTCTTAACCCCGCCGCCATAGCAGAAAGGCATGCGGCATTCCGCAGCCAGATGTTCAATCATTTTATAATCCGGTTCCCGGCGTTCTGTGGTGGCGTCAATATCAAGCACCATCAATTCGTCCACCTCTTTTTCGTTAAAAATCCTTACCGCATTGATAGGATCTCCAACGTACTTCGGGTTCTTGAAATTGACCGTTTTTACCAGTCCTTTATCTTTAACCAGCAAACAAGGTATTATTCTTGGATATAACATGACTCAAAGCCTTGAAAAATTTTCCAGCAGCCGGACACCCCAGCCATGACTTTTTTCGGGGTGAAATTGAACCCCGTAAATATTGTCTGAACCTACCGCGCAGGCAAATTCACCGTCGTAATCAGTTGTTGCAATCAAGTTATCATGGTTGTGTACCTTGAAGTAATAGGAATGCAAAAAGTAAAATTTTGAATTATGATCCAGCCCGTCCATCAATCCTGTCTTCTTTACCGGTTTTATATTGTTCCAGCCCATGTGAGGGATGCGCATAGTACTGGTGGATGAAGATAATTTGAATTTCTTTACTTCTCCATCAATCCAGCCGAGGCCGGGGCGTGTTCCTTCCTCGCTGGAAGCTGCCAGCATCTGCATACCGACGCAAATCCCCAGTACCGGTATCTGGCGGCCTGTGACCATCTCCGTCAATTGCTCTTTCATTCCCGACTTTTCGAGCAGAGTCATGGCATAATCAAAAGCACCTACTCCCGGCAGGATAATCTTATCGGCATCTTTGAAATCTTCTGACTTCCCGGCGATTACTGCCGGGATATTTAATTTTTTATATACATTGGCAAATGCTTTTACATTGCCAAGTCCATAGTCAATGATTGCGATCATCTGATTATTGATTTTTGTACGCCAAGCAGTCTCAGGACACTGGTCGCGAGACTGATCAGCGGCATGTTGGATTTGTAATCACGATAAGTTTTGTTTTTGCCGTTCATGATTTCACGTAATTCATCCACGGTCAAATCCAGCTTTTTGGCGATATACTCAAAATCCTGAGCAATCGTTTTTTCGTCATAAGCCGGTTTGGATATGCGATCGAGCGCCTCTTCACGGGTCATCTGACCAGTAAGAATCAAGCTGGAAAAGTGGGCGCGATGTTTCTGAAAGCCGAATTTTTGCGGCAGCCAGTAACCTTCATAAAATCTGGTAAAGCGTGATTCATAGTGTTTATGGGCATATTTCTGCCATCCGTACTTATCCACCAGTTCATTCATCGCTGTCTCTTTTATGTAAGGGATGTAGTTTAAAGGTTTTACCACCCTTACTCCTTTGACATAGCGGTAATAAATCTTGTACTTGAAAATATCCGCCAGAGGGAATGTTTTCAACGGTCTTTTGCCGAATTGCCGGTGGATGTCTTTCAATTGTCTCAAGTCCGACGCATGGTAGTGCCATTCCAATGGTTCGCGAACACATTCCGTGGAATAGTTTGCCCCGGTGAGAATGTATTTGTGCCCGTGCTTGGCCGCGAAGTTATAAAGCGCGGCGAAAAAAGCATGATCCTGAGGAGTGTCGATATGGGCTACCTGAGCTTTGAAAAAAGCTAGTTGCAGATCTTTCATTTCCTCCCAGTTGATTACTTCAGTGTAAAGATCCAGCCCCAGACAGTCAACCAGTCTTTCTATGTTATTCACGGCCTCTTGTGAATTCCATCCTGCATCCACATGGAAAAGCATCGGGCGCAGTCCAAACTTTTCCTTGGCAATGTATGCAACGTATGAACTGTCAACGCCGCCGCTCAGTCCGATCAGGCAGTCATGGTCTTTGCCTTTACCTTCCAGTTTAATTTTTTCAATTAAAGGCATCAGCATCTTCTCGCCGGTTTCATCGGGATGCCAGTCGGGCAGAATGTTCTCATGATAGTTGCGGCAGTAGTCACACCATCCCCGTTCATCAAAGGTGATGTTCGGATCGGAGGTATCCATAATACAGTTAGTACATATTTGATACGTTGTCTGCTTCATATTTGTATTTACCTTTATTCTGCTTTGACAAATAGTTTTGGTTATCCGCAATACTGTCAGTGCAATAATGCGCTTTCAAAAAGCTGCCGATTCGCCGCTAACGCGGCAGAATTTTGCAGCCGTTCTAAAATCTTAGCTTTAACGATAGCCCGATTTTTCAAAATTTCACTTTGGGTTAAACTTCCGATGTGTTCAATTATGTCAATAAATATATTAATTTGTTTTAAATCAATATCCCAGCCCAGTCCTTCTTCCGATAGATTACGCCAGGGGGTTTTGTCGCTTATCAGTACGGGAGTGCCTGCCATTAACGACTCTGCGATTACATGACCATAGTTTTCCCCGCCGGATGGAAAGAAGCATAAATCATAGCGTTTGAAAATGTGAGACACTTGATCAGGATGAACAGGCCCGAAATACGCTGCTTTAACATTCGGAGGCAATGAGCCTATCAATCCCTGGCATTCTTTCCAGTAAATTGGATCCTCGGCCGGCCCGTAAATATCGAAAACAACTTTCCCCTTGACTTGGCTTAAAACCTTCAAGGCGAAATCCAAATTCTTCTCGCGCGAAATCCGGGATAAAAACACGACTCTCAAACCTTCATTATCAAGCGGCGGCTTGAAAGCGGAAGTCTGTGAATCCTCTTCATTGATTTTATTAGGCAAATCTAATGCAATGCGGATGGCATCTTTATTAATTCTCATAATTTTAATTATATCCGACGCCTCAATATTGCTTGATGCATGCCATAAGACATTTTTGTATAAGCCCAAGACCTTTGCTGCTAAAATA
>CAIJKT010000296.1 GCA_903821255.1 uncultured Lentisphaeria bacterium
CGCCGTGCATTCCCGCGCCGGTTTCGGCGATCAGCCGCTTTTTGCCCGGTGTTGTTGACTTTATGTGCGCCGGTGTGGTTCAGGTCTTCACGCTTCAAATAGATTGCCGCGCCGCCGCAGTGCTCTGTGAGTCTTTTAGCATGATACAGCGGTGAAGCCCGCCCGATGTAGTCGGTCAGGTATTCATTAAATTCCCGCTGGAATTCCGGATCGCTTTTGCACTTGATATAAGCGGCTTCCAGTTCGGTCAGGGCCGGCATCAGCGTTTCCGCCACATACTGCCCGCCGTATATTCCGTAATGTCCTTTTTGATTCATTTTTCAGATTCCTATTTTTTTATGCTTTTAAGCTTTGCTGCCAGTTCAAGTATTTTCCTGTGATCTTTGATCCCCCTGGATGCCTCGACTCCGCTGCATACATCCACGGCGAACGGCTTCACCGCCTTTACCGCTTCCACCACATTTTCCGGATTGATGCCGCCCGCCAGAATGAGTTTAAGCTGTTTAGCGGCTTCCGCCGCCAGCCGCCAGTCGCATTTTTTACCGGTTCCGCCGCGCTGCACCGGGCCGATGGAGTCGGCAAGAATGGCCGCCGCCGGAAATGCCGCCGCGTGTTTTATGTCATCCGCTGTATTCAAGGCCATTGCCTTCCACACTCTTTCACTGCCGATCTCCAGCGCGTCCGCCGCGGATTCTTCGCCGTGAAGCTGGGCGATATCGAAACCGCAGAACTCCATGAGTTCGATTATCTGATTGGGCGGCGAGTTTACAAACACCCCGACTTTCCTGATTTTGCGCGGTATCTTTTTAATCAGTTCTCTGGCCTTGGCCGGACTGACGAAACGCGGCGACATCGGATACAGGATAAAACCGAGAAAGTCGGCTCCGGCGTCAATTGCCGCCTGAACGTCAGCCGCATTGGTCAATCCGCAAATTTTCAGTTTCACACTCATATTTTTCATCCCTCAAGCATCTTTTTCAGTTCAGCGCCGGGCGATGCGGCCCGCATTAAAGTTTCGCCGATTAAAAACGCATCCGCGCCGTGTCCGCTCAGCCGGATGATGTCATGGTGATTTCTGATGCCGCTTTCGGCGACCTTGATCCTGTCCGCCGGGATGGCCGCCAGCAGTTCCTCCGTGGCGCCGAGATCGGTTTGGAATGTTTTCAGATCACGGCAGTTGATGCCGATGATTCTTGCTCCGCAGCGTAATGTGCGATCGAGTTCCTCCCGGTTGTGGATTTCCGCCAGGACATGCAGCCCTGCATTTTTGGCAGTTTGATAAAGGCTGTTGAAAGTCTTCTCGTCGAGCATGGCGGCAATCAGCAGCACCGCATCCGCGCCGAGTATTCTGGCCTCGTAAATCTGGTAAGGATCGAAAATGAAATCCTTGCGCAATACAGGTATTTTTACCATATTGGCGATTTTTCTGAGATAGGTCGGGGAGCCGAGAAAGAAAAATTCTTCAGTGAGTACGGACAATGCCGCCGCGCCGTTTTTCTCCAGTTCCATGCAGAGCACTTCCGGCACGAAATCTTCACGGATCAAGCCTTATGACGGTGACGCCTTTTTCAGTTCAGCGCCGGGCGATGCGGCCCGCATTAAAGTTTCGCCGATTAAAAACG
>CAIJKT010000297.1 GCA_903821255.1 uncultured Lentisphaeria bacterium
AAACTTCCGGAGAATATCTGATACGATATTCTTGTCTTTTATTTCCAAATCCATTAAAATGATACATCCAGTTGATTTATGATATATACAGGCTCTTTACAAAGCCCGTATTAGTAAGTATAATATAGTCAAGTAATAATTTCAAAGGAGTTTGTCATGAAAAATAAAAACAAATCAATATCACCCAAGCCAATTGTTTCGACAGAACGATGCAAAATAAAAACTCAGCGGAAGCAAAATTTCACACTCATTGAACTCCTCGTGGTGATCGCCATCATCGCAATTTTAGCCTCAATGCTGCTTCCAGCTCTCAGTAAAGCAAGAGAAAAGGCCAAGGCTACCAAATGCAGCAATAACCTTAAGCAAATGGGGACTGGTTTCGCCATGTATCTGGGAGATTACAATGAGTACGTAATGCCTGACAACCTGGTCCGGCCGCGATGGAATCAGAAGCTGGCTGCTTATATTTACGGGAATGACTTAGGACTAAACGGGGCAACCTGGGCAAAGTCAGTTTACATATGCCCAAGCGACAGCCATGTCAGTGTGTGTACCGGGATTGGTCCGGAAAGAATATCTTATGGGATGAATTTATATATTACCCGCGATTACCGAAGCTGGGGGGTGCCCAAATATCCGCTTAAAATTATTGATATTCCCAAGCCCGGCGGTCATGTCTTGATTGAAGATATTCGCATAGACCCGGCATTGATCAATTCCAATGACACCAATGGGCACTTCATGGGAGATGAGAAAAATCCGTCCAACCGGCATGATAATGCCCGGACTAGCATGCTGATGGTAGGCGGAAACATCATGACCGTCAGTTATGCACTTGCCGGCAACAGCAGTGTCTGCCATAATTCTCAACCGTGGAATTACCTACTTAAAAAAGTTCCTAACACATATTATTGAGTTTGACATTATGAGAATTACTGCGTTATTTGCACTTGGTATGGTCACCGGAATGGGTAATTTAATTGCGGGGAATTTACTTCCGGGCGATACCGATGTCGAAGTTGAATGTCGTAATATGACCCAGGGGACTTGGGGTGAGTCAATTCACGGTAATCCTCAACAATTGGCTTTTGCGTGGGATAACCGGGTTGCCCATCAAGGGAAGATGAGCGTTAAAGTTTTCAGCAATTCGGAAGTAAGTGTCAATGAAGTCAGAGATTTAGCGCCCGGCAAATACACTTTCTCTTTTTGGGCCAGGAGCGGTAAAGGCAGTGTTCGAGGTTTTATCGGGGTCGCCCCGTTTCTTCGCTCCACCTGGACAACGCGGCTGGATAACCGGATGGAAATTAACCTTTCACCGGAATGGAAAGAGTATAAATATACCTTTAGTGCTGACGGGAAGCACTGGTATGTACCCGGTTACGGCGTTCTAAGCGCCGACGGGGAAGCATATTTTGACAACTTCATGCTTCAGCCAGGCGAAAATGCAGGCACATGGCAGAATTCCACGCCGGCAGTAATTGGAATAAATCTACCCGTGATTGAGGCTAATACCTTTTATATAGGCGAAGAAATACCAGTTACCGTATCATCACGGTCCGACGACCGGAATATAGAACTGAAAATTACGGTAGTGGATTATCTTAATAAACCAGTTAAAAGTTATACCCAAAATAATCTCAACAACCAGGATTTTAAATTCCGGATACCAGCCGATCATCGCGGCTGGTTCGGAATTACGGCACAATTACTAAGCAATAATAAAGTAATTGCCAGTGATTTTCAATCTCTGGTGATCGTCAAGCAGCCCGGGAAAATCGATCCAAGGGTTGAACCGTTTGCCGGGATGGCCGCTCAAGTGGCCTATCCGGAAGCCTATAAACGTATCGGAGTGCGCTGGATTGAGTCGCATGTCGCGTGGAATTATGCTGAACGGCAAAAGGGAATTTACGATTACAATTATCTTTTATATTATGACCGGATTAAAAAATATAAGGAGTTGGGGTTCTATAATAAGACTCTCTTTAGTACATGTGCTCCTGACTGGGCATATCCAGAGGCGGTCAAGAAGATTTCCAGGGAATATAAATTAGAATTACACCGGTTTCTTGCACCCGCCGATACCAATCCGGCATGGCGTAGTTTATTTAAAGATTTTCTAAGCAAATATAGTCAATATGTCGATATTTATGAAGTCGGCGGCGAAATGGATGCCGTTATTGGACTGAATAATTATTATAAGCACATTTATGCCAGCGATTTAATTGACGGTTTTGCGCTCGGCAAATCCGCTGTCGAGTATGCTGAAATGGTGAAAATCGCTGCCGAAGAGATTCGCAGGGTCAATCCGGAGGCTAAAATTGGAGCGGTTCGTCCCAGCGATGTAGATTCCCGGTATGCCTATGCCTACACGGGAGCGATACTGAAGCTTTGCGGACAGAGTGTTAACTGCCTTGGCTTAGACTGTTATCCTTCGCCCCGATGGATCGGCCCTGGTCAACAACCCTCCGGTCTGGAAAGTAATCTCAAGAGGAATTATGATAATGCGGCCAAAGTTATGCAGGAGTACACCCGGTCGAATTATATTTTTGTTTCGGAATACGGTTACTTTATTGATTATCTGGAGCGGAATAATTTCAAATATCAACTTGAACAGGCCAACCGGCAGGCACGCTCATTTCTCTATGCTAAAGCATGTAATATCAAATCCTTTTTCTATTACGCCGGATATTATGCGGCGAATACCCTCGAAGCTGA
>CAIJKT010000298.1 GCA_903821255.1 uncultured Lentisphaeria bacterium
ATCCCGGTCTGAATGTCAGCAAGTTGCCGGTTGGTCTCTTCCAGTTCAATTTTAATCCGCCGGGTTTCTTCTTGATGGTCGCCTGAATTTGCCTGTATTACCTGCAATATTTCATCGCGCAAACGCTCCTGCTGTTTTTGTAGCTCTTTTTGCTCCGCCTGCAAACGGATTATTTCCGCCTCGTTGATTTCCTGCGCGGCAAAATAAGTCTTAGCCAGCAGCGTTGGCGTTCGGAGAATCTCTCCGAGTTGCCTCATGATGAGCTGTTCTAAATCGTTTGCCGCAATTCGTTTGACTGGGCATACGGTAGTTGCCCGTTTGGCATCTTTTTCGCAAATATAATACACATACCGCTGTTCTCCTTTCTGCGTGTAGGTCAACCCGAGCGAACCGTGGCAATGGCCGCATTGAAGCAGCCCTCGGAATGGCGAGTCCATACTGATTTTGCGACTGTACCCGGCGACCAGGTTGCCGTTCAGCAGCTTCTGTGTCTTTTGCCATTGCTGCTCACTGATGATAGGCGACTGCTCTCCTGGAAATACCTTGTCGTAATGCGTTACCTGGCCGATATATAACGGATTATTCAAAGTCCGATAAATAATGGCCGGATTGAACTCTCCTCCTCCGACGTGTTTGCCTTTACGGGTTTCCCAGCTTTTGTTGCGAAATCCTTGCGCGTTCAATTCCTGCGCAACCAGTCTGGCTGAACCGATCTGACAATAACGTTCGAATATCTTTTTGACCAGTTCCGCTTCCGTGGCGTTGATTGCCAGTTTTTTCGTTTCCGGATCGGAATCGTACCCCAGTACCGGACAGCCGCCACAATACTTCCCGCGTTTTTTGGCTCCGGCAATTTTGTCACGGATGCGCTCGGCGATCACTTCGCGTTCGTATTGGGCGAAAGTCATCAGGATATTAAGCATCATGCGCCCGGCAGAGGAGGATGTATTGATCTCCTGCGTGACTGAAACAAAGCTGACGTTATGCTTTTCCAGCATCTCGGCAAGACGCATAAAATCCAATAATGAACGTGACAACCGGTCAAGTTTATAAACCAGGATTATGTCAATCTTCCCGGCTTCTACGTCTGCCAGTAACCGTTTAAGAGCCGGACGCTCCATATTACCGCCGGAAAAGCCGCCGTCATCGTAGCGGTTGGGCAGCAACTGCCAGCCGTTCAGTTTCTGGCTGGCGATATAATTTTCGCCAGCATCGCGCTGAGCGTCGAGCGAATTAAATTCCTGTTCCAATCCATCTTCATGACTCTTTCTGGTATAAACCGCACAACGCAAAATCTTTTTTTGTTCCATAAATACTCCTTACATCAGACATCTCTTACCTTTGCTACTGGCAATAAACAGATGTATAAGATCATTTCCGTCCGAAAAATAAGTTTCCGCTTCGCTTGACTCCGGTAATATGGGTGGCTACAGCAGTCAGCGAACGGAATACTTGCCCTTTATATTCGAAACCGTTGTCTCTGGCAATAACCTCGTAAAAGTTGCCATTCCATTCCCGGGTGAATCTGGTTCCTGAGAAAACCGCGCCGGGATGTTTCTGTTTATCCGGCATTTTTTGCTTTCCCCCGAGACATAGCGGATCTTTGGCTGCCAGTTGTTCCAAGCGGGACTGCACCGATTCTGGCAACCCGCCATAGAACAACTCCTGAATCCGGTAAGCAAGACATTTCTTCATAAACGAACTTCGGTAGTTCGGTGGTTCGGAGCCGTATAAATCCCGCCACTTTTCAGTCACTTCTTCCAGAGACATCCGCTTCAATGCCGCTAATTGCCGCAGGATGGAATTTCTGTTTCTATCTTCAGTCATTGCCCAGCCCTCCTGCATATTCGAATATCCCCGGCGCGGTTTTGCGAAACCGCGGGTG
>CAIJKT010000299.1 GCA_903821255.1 uncultured Lentisphaeria bacterium
GCAGAGAATCAGGAAAATACGACAGGCGGGGCACGCGGAAATCCGGAGAGATTAATTTCAACAAAAACCAAATCAGGCAGCGGCGATAAAACCGCAGTGTCCTGATAATCGCATAAAACAACAGGGGTTGAATCACTGGCACAATACTTCAGAAAGCCTGATGAGCATATCGGGCAGGCATGTTCGATGTATGGAGGCCCCGCAGCATCGTCCTGCACCAAGCATGACGCTCTACCGGTAAGACATTGGCTTTCCTGCCAGAAGCAAATACTTTGATTATGAAAAGCGGGATGCAAAAATTCCGCCATTGCCAGCAAACCTAAGGCAATGGCAAATGCTGAATTTCTGATTACTGCTAAATTCACCATATCTAAAACCTTAACTAGTTAGACAACTGCATTATATCACAAAAAACATAAATTGCCAAATTCAAGATATTGGCACATAATATTCAAAACCTCATCTGATTAAACATCCCCGGCAGATAAATCCTCCCGCCGGGAAGATGCATAATTTATTAGCGACGACGTGCGGTTCTAGTCCTTTTCGCTTCCGTTGTAACCGACTTGCCTTGATCTCCGGTAAGAGTAGTCGTCTTATCGATTTCAGTTCCGTCAGCATTCCTGGTGATATCACTTTGTCCGTTTACGGTGTATGTTTTGCCGGACACGGTCGTTCCTGTACCAGTTGTGATTGCGGCAGCCTTGCCGGCGCTGCCTTTAGTTATCCGGGTTGTTGTATCACGAGTTGCGGTTCCTTGCGGAGTTGTCAGAGTTGCATCTCTGGTAACAGTCGCGCCGGTCGCTGTTTTAGTTATTGTTTTGGTAACGTCCTCCGTAACTGTTTTGCCGTTCGCGTCGGTTCTGGTAATATCTTTATTGACCGTTACGCTTCCATCGGCATTTTGGGTTACGGCACCTGTTTTGTCAGTAGTCCAGGACGCTCCGGTGCTGCTCGTTCCTTTGCTTTCGGAAGTCCATTGTTTACCGGTATCAGTCTTGGTTACGGTACCGGCAGTGTCAGACTGCAACGTATTTCCTGCCGCTGTAGTAACTGAGCGCTGAACATCAAATGTCGAACCGGTATCGGTTTTGATTGATGTTCCAGTGGCAGTATAAGTTGATGTTCCGGCATTGCCGGTGCGGGTGGCAGATTTGTTCCAGGCTGCACCGGTGTCTGTTTTCTGAGTTGTGACCGTCACATCCGAATCTGTGTTTTTAGAAACTGTTGCATCCCGTGCATAGGCAGACATACACATTGCCGCACCAGCGACTACCAGTATCATAACAGTAATTGATTTGCTCATTTATAAATCCTCACAGTTGGATTGTTTTGTAACCAGTAAACGCAAGGTATTATGAAAATATTGTAATAAATATAGAATTATTTTAAGTTTTAACTGAATCCTGTAATTTCGGGATAATAAAATTCAAAAAAAATCACTTTGTAAAGTTGCTTTACAAAGTAAGGATGTTATATTAATTAGATGTATAAAGCCAACGATGGCACAAATAAAGATGCAAACCACAAACAACATTACAAAGTATAGTAAGGAAATCGCTATGAGTAAAAAAGCGGACATTGGTCTGGTCGGTCTCGCGGTAATGGGAGAGAATCTGGTACTCAATATGGAAAGCAAAGGCTTCACCGTTGCAGTGTTCAACCGCACTGTGGAAAAAGTTGACAGCTTTCTTTGCGGACGCGGCAAAGGCAAGAAATTTATCGGCTGCAAAACCATTGAAGAACTGGTTGCCAACCTTGAGCGTCCGCGCAAGATTATGCTGATGGTCAAGGCCGGCAAGCCGGTTGATGACTTTATCGAACTGATTGCTCCGCACCTCGAAGCCGGCGATATCCTGATTGACGGCGGCAACAGCCATTTCCCGGACACCATCCGCCGCACTAAAGCGCTGGAAGAAAAAGGCCTGCTCTACATCGGCACCGGCGTTTCCGGCGGCGAAGAAGGCGCTTTGCTCGGACCGTCCATCATGCCAGGCGGATCAGCGAAAGCATGGCCGGCGGTAAAACCGATTTTCCAGGCAATTTCAGCCAAGGTTGCCGATGGCAGCCCCTGCTGTGAATGGGTCGGCGACAACGGCGCCGGACATTATGTCAAAATGGTGCATAACGGCATCGAGTACGGCGACATGGAAATGATCTGCGAAGCCTACAACCTGATGAAAAACATTCTCGGCATGAGCGCCAAAGAAATGCAGGAAGTCTTCACCGAGTGGAACAACGGCGAACTCGACAGCTATCTGATTGAAATCACCAAGGAAATCTTGAATGTAATAGATCCCGATACCGGCAAGCCGGTCGTGGACATCATCCTTGACACCGCAGGCCAGAAAGGCACCGGCAAGTGGACCAGCGTCAGCGCTCTTGACCTTGGCGCCCCTGCCCCGACCATCGCGGAAGCCGTTTTCGCCCGCTGCCTGTCCGCCATCAAAGAAGAGCGCGTAAACGCCAGCAAAGTGCTGCCCGCTCCGAGTGTTTCATTCAAAGGCGACAAAAAAGCGTTCATCGAAGATATCCGCCAGGCGCTCTATGCGTCCAAGATTTGCTCCTA
>CAIJKT010000300.1 GCA_903821255.1 uncultured Lentisphaeria bacterium
CAGCAAGATTACATTATATTGTTTCAAATTCGCAGGCGAAGAAAGCGCCTTGTAGTCAATCAACACTGATTTGACCCCATGCTCCGCAAGGAATGCGGCGGCTTTATTGTCTTTTACATATTCAGCGCTGTATTTGTCACCGTCAACTCGCGTAATTCCCATCAATACCGGTTTATCAGCGCCATTCATGACATTGCATAACAATATCATTGCACACATAAACATTAGCATTTTCCCTGATAATCTTGACATCATTTATCTTCATCCTTATATAAAATTTATAATTTATAGTTTAACGGGTATAATCTAATTTTTACCACTGAAAATAATATTCTTAGACTCATGCGGCGCAAGTTCAACTGTTTTTGTCAATTTTTTGAGAAATGATTCATTTGCCGAAAGAATAACCTTCTTCGTTTTATCAGTCGGATTGTATATTTCAAATCTCTGATTGCCGCCTTCAGGATCGTTCAACGTGATTTTTACTTCCGGATCATCTGCTGTTACCGGATGACCGGCAAACAGCTTATGCGCGGCAATGTCGGTGTAGAGCTGGAAGTAGAAGTCTTTGCCGTCATTGCCCATAAAACGCCAGTTCCCCGAACCGTCAAGCTGCCAGGCAACAAGCCAGTTTGGATTGAACCCGCGAATGCGAAAAATAAGTCCGCAAGGCGAATCATCAACTTTTTTCGTGACAACATTCAGGGTAGATACCGGAGTAACCGCAACCAGCGGCATGATAACGGATTTTTCAAGGGTTCCTCCATTTACCGACTCAATGGCAGGGAATGAGCCGTCAAATCCGAAATGTTTCCACAACCGCTCGTAATCGGAAACCGGACTCAGCGGCATCGAGCCGCCATTGGTAAATAACAGCGAATACTCCAACACATCACCCTTTTTAAGCTGCTGAGGAACTTTCAATCTGATCTGGCCGCTTGGAAGTTTTCCGTACAAATCGCCTTTAACGGCAAATATCGCCCCTCCTCCTGCCAGGCCGAACGGATACATGCCGATGTAATCACCGGGATTCATCTTAAACTCTCCCCGGCAATTGGGATCGGACACTGCATACCGCACGACTTTGCCGTCATTGCGGTATTCAACATGAGTGGCTCCGGACATCTTCGGAAACGCCACATCAATATATCCGTTGCTCAATTCAATATCCTCAAGGATATTAATTCTGCCTTCAAGCAACTGGCCATTCACCTGCCCCTCGCCAATGCGGCCGAACAATGCGTATTTCCGGCATAAAGCGTTAAAAAAGCGCAGCGGTTCAGTTAATTGCGGAGGAAAACAGTCGCCAAGATGAGTTTTCCCGTTCGGATGAACACGCCCGACAATATCATCCACGATCATGATTCCGGGCGCGGATAACACCTGATAATGGTAACTGGCAAGATTGGCCCGGCGTTCCTGGCGTGCAGATTTTATTGGAATATCCGGACCGCTGGACCAGCTTGACCATGATACAGGCACAAGTTCGAGTCCAACTGCGCCAATCGCCCAGGCCTTTACAGGTGCGTAAACATTGGTAACCGGAGTCCAGCCGCGGTACTTCATCTCAATCGGCGTGCCGGAAACATATACATTGTCTTTTTTGTCCGGCAGATAAACATACGGAATTGTGTTCTGGCGATCACCGCACTGATTAAAAAATGAACCGTTCTGCAGCATGGTTGCCGAGGATACTAAAACCGTTTCACCATTGCGTTTAACCTCAATTACAGGTGAACGAAGTTTATCATTGGCCCATCTGAATTCAGTGGACAATTCCGATTTATCCGCCTGCCATTCTCTCAGAACTTCCTCGCCGTTCATCAATCTGACCGTGTCGCCGCTTTTTAAACCGGTCAATCTGAATGCAACAGCGCTGCGGTTTTCTTTTTCTTCGTCCACGCCGAATCCGCCGCTGACAGCGCCATACTGAACCAGCCTGGGACCGCGCGTTAAATACCAGCGCTGCGGACGCTCGATATGCAGCGAAGCAAATCCTTTTCCGGCAACATATCCATCGAAATCTTTAAGCGATATTCCGGTATAGATATTAAGCATGGTGTTTTGCGCAGTTTCATTTATCGCTGCAGGGCTGTCGCAGATTGCAACCGCAAACGGCAGCATATACTCCTGATTCCATGAACTCCGCAAAAAGTGGGTTACCGCATCATCAACCTGTTTGCCATTTTCATAAGTAAATACTGACATGCCGGAGCACTGGCGCATTTCACACGGCGGAACCGGGTTTTTCCCAGTGTAAGCATAGCCGGTCATACGCAATCCAAAAATTTTTGCATTCAGAAAATAAGTGTTGTCAATTCTTTTCCTGTCCGTGGTCAAGCCGGGCACTGTCGGATAGTCGGCGTATCCGAAGACAAACCAGCGATTGCCAACCTTGTCCAGGCCGATTAATCCGGGGAATGCCAGAAATTTATCGCTTGACGCCGCTTTGCACTCTTTTTTCAAAGTTCCCCATTTCTCCGCATTCATCTCCTCCAGTTTTTCGGTAAATACCAGAAAATCCAGTCCTGCGGCGCCAGCGGCCCGTGACAGTTCCGCAACCGAGTGGCGTCCGCCGCTGAAATTGGATTGGGCGCCGACTATTCCCTTCAGATAATTTAATTGCGGCAGCGTATTAAGCAGCGACGGTATTTTTGACCAGTCAGCATTAGTTCCATTCAGTACATATTCTTTATCAGGAATAACCGTGCGGTCAGCAATATATCCTCCAAATCCGTTCGCTTTGCCGGACTCGGCCATTTGCTTTACCGCATTGATAATGAAAGTGCGGTTTTGGGCCAGACCAGGCTCGGTCATATCATTCTTATGCCAGAGAATATTTTCAAC
>CAIJKT010000301.1 GCA_903821255.1 uncultured Lentisphaeria bacterium
TTCAGCTGCTGATCCCTTTAAATACACCGCCGACAGCATCACGACACCGCAGATTGATTTTATTGTTTTCATCCGGTCCATTCTCCTTGTGTAGCGATTGCCTTGAAATCCAGCTTTTTAATTTTTCCGGGATAAAACCGGCCCCTGACGGCTTCAATCACCCGTCGGGGCGCCGCAACTGCAAACGCGCCGCATTTGGCGATCAGGCTGTATGCATACAGCGCCCCGGTCATTTTAATGAAATCGCGTCTTTTCATTTCCACACCCCATAAATTTTTTTGGCGCATTTGGGACATTTTCCGGCGCTGAGATGATTTTCCATCATCACCATGTTGTGCCGCCGGACCAGTTCGCCGCCGCATCCCGGGCAGAACGTGCAGGTCCATTGTTCATTCAGGATATTGCCGACATAAACGTATTCCATGCCGGCGGCTTTGGCGATATCGCGGGCGCGGCCCATCGTTTCCTCGGAAGTCGGCGGCAGATTGCGCATCAGATAGTATGGAACGAATTTCAGGAAGTGCAGCGGCGTGTCTCTGCCGAGATTTTCCTTTACCCATTTCACGAACGCGGTCAGCATCGCGTCGCTGTCGTTAAGCGTCGGGATGACCAGATTGGACACTTCCAGCTCCACGCCCATTTCCTTCGTGCTGACCACCGTGTCCAGCACCGGTGCCAAAGTGCTGCCGCAAACGTCCCGGTAGAACTTGTCCGACATGGCTTTTACATCAATGGTCGCCGCATCGGTATAGCGGCACAACTGACGGTACGGTTTGCGGTTGATGTAGCCGGCGGTAACCAGAATATTTTTCAATCCGGCCTCCCTGGCTTTGATGCTGCAATCCAGGGCGTATTCATAGTATGCCGCCGGGTCCGTGTAGGTGTATGAAATGGACGGGCATTCGTAGCGGATGGCCATCTGCACCAGTTGCTCCGGCGAGACCTGATATGCGTCAACCAGATGCGGCGGCGACTGCGAGATTTCCCAGTTCTGGCAGTTCTTGCAGTGCATGGTGCAGCCGACAGTCGCCATTGAAAAAGTTCTGGTGCCGGGCATGAAGTGAAACAGCGGCTTTTTCTCGACCGGATCGACATGCATTGAACAAGGGAACCCGTACGTTACCGCCAGCAGTTTACCGTCAAGATTGACCCGGATGCGGCAATCTCCGCTCTGTCCGGGTTTGATCAGACAGCCTCTGGGGCAAAGTTCACATTGAATATCCATGATTACTCCCCTCCCGGCGGCTTTTAGTTATGCCAACGATAAATTCAGCGCCGGACCAGACTATCAAAATAAATCATTTTTCGTGTAATGCAAATTTTGCAGGGCGAGAAGAGTTCCGCTTTTACGTTTTGCTTCTGAACAATGCTGACGGCGGATGGCCGAAGTGACCGGAGAATTCGCGGGAGAATTCATGAATCCGCCCGTAGCCGAGATACTCCGCGATTTCCGAAACATTCATGCCGGATAACAGCAGCAGCGAACGCGCCTCCTCCATGCGCAGCGCCTTGAAATATTGAATCGGCGTTTTGCCGTTTACGCGGCGGCACAGGCGGATCAGCGAGGAAATACTGATCCGGAATTTATCGGATAATTCGTCCAGCGCCGGGCGGGAGATATGTTTGCTTCTGATGTAATGCTCTATCTGCGTCCACGCCGCATCACAGGCGGAAGATTGTTTCAGATCCGGCCTGATTCTCTGGATTTCGGCAAGGATATTCAGCAGCGTGCCGTGGGCCGCGTATACTGCCGTCCGCGGGTTGTTTTCGATACACACTTTCGATAATTTGCGGAAGAGCCGGTCACACTTGCGGGGCGCCGGAAAAACCCGGAAATCCAGCGGCAGCGGTTCGAAATCAGGAGCGGCAAATGCCACGGAGTAAAACGCGGCGTCTTTATAAATATCACAGGCCACATCTTCTTCCTGATAATAGTAAATAATGTCGCCGGGTTTAACTTTATAAATGCGCCGGCCGATGGAGACGCTGTAATGTCCGGAAATCACATAGTGGATAAGATGGCCGGGGGTCGACCGGGCAGCAGTTTTGAGTCCGGCCCTGCGTTCGAATTTCCAGAACCCTGAAATATGCGTCAACGGGCAATTAGTCTGAAAAACCAACCGTGATGAAGCCTGCAAATCCATATTATCTCCTGTCGATTATTGCTAAATCAATAGTAACAATATACATATATGCTGGATTAATTACTAATTGAATATGATCATAATTGCGAAATTATTGCTTATATCGGCTAAAGACTTTTACAGAAGTATGAACTATAATTTATATCATCACAAAATTAAATTCAGGAAAGAATTATGAATAGAAAAGAACGTCTGTACCATACTTTTCAGGGCAAAACCGTAGACCGGCCGGCAGTTAATTTTTATGAGATCAACGGCTATTCCGAAAATCCGGACGACCCGGATGAATACAATATTTACAACGATCCCGGCTGGAAACCGCTGATCGATCTGGCCAGAGAGAAAACCGACCGCATGGTCTGGACAAGCGCCTCCGTCATTGCCGGCGGCAGAAGCGTGGGAATTTATCCCGACGGCATTCAATCAATCAGAGTGGAGGAGGCCGGCGGCAGCAGGCATACTTATACGACAGTAAAGGCCGGAGCAAGAACACTGACAAGCCATGCCGTCAGGGAGAAGGATATCAACACCACCTGGTGCGTGGAACATCTGATCAAAGACCTGGACGATTTAAAGGCATGGACGGCGATTCCGGACAATGAATTTCAAGGTGCCGCGGATATCTCCAAAATAGTGCAGATGGAAAAAGACCTGGGCGACACCGGGTGCCCGATGCTGGACATCGCCGACCCGCTTTGCATTGTCGCGTATAACATGACAATGGAGGATTACACCGTATTCGCCATGACTGAAAAGAAAATTTTCCGTGAAGCGCTCGACAAGGCCGCCAGGTACACTTTCTGGCTGACGGAACGGCTCACCGCCGCATTGCCCGGACGCGCCTGGAGAATTGTCGGGCCGGAATTTGCCGGCGAGCCTTATCTGCCGCCGTCACTGTTCCATGAATATGTTTATAATTACGATAAAATCATAGTTGAAATCGTGAATAAATCCGGCGGCTATCCAAGGATCCACTGTCATGGCAATTTGAGGTCAATTCTTGATGATATTGCCGCCACCGGCTGCATGGGAATCGACCCCGTGGAACCGCCGCCGCAGGGCGATGTGGAGCTCTCGTACGTCAGAGAAAAATACGGCAGACAACTGGTACTTTTCGGCAACCTGGAGGCATCCGATATTGAGAATCTGAAACCGGAATTGTTCCGCGAAAAAGTCAAGACAGCGCTGGATGAAGGCACTCGCGGCAGCGGACGCGGATTCGTACTGATTCCGTCCGCCTGCCCTTACGGCAGAAAACTGTCTTCAAACGCCATGAGAAACTATGAAGTAATGATTGAAGAAACAGAACACTGTTGATTCAATAGTATTTTGCCGGATTGTCATATCATCATGCATATTTATAAACACGCCTTTGCGCTGGCGGTTCATGTCACAGTAAAACATCTCGAAAATGATATCTATTGAGCTTAAAATACTGTTTTAAAAATTCATTTTTTCAAAGATATTTATCCGCGTCAAAACATCAATTCAGTCATGGTAAATCAGCGATATGAATGGCATTGTGAACATCATCAATTTTTTTGCGGCAAAACGCATATAAAACATCATCTTTTTTTGATTTTTTTTACAAAAATAATCCATGATGTCATTTTTTTGTCTTTTGAGGCAAAATTTAATGCATGAATTTTGAGCTTAAATTCTGCCGCGCAAAAGAATCTTTTCATATTTTTTTAATGATTCAATATTTTTATTTGACATTGATTTAAAA
>CAIJKT010000302.1 GCA_903821255.1 uncultured Lentisphaeria bacterium
GTATTGTTATCCTCAGAGAGGGATTAAAATCAGTAATGAATTAACCTCCCTGAACAGAGAATATTCCACAGAATACCCATTGCAGTTTCTAAGCGTTTTTAATCCAGAAAATAATAATTCTATCTCAATTCTTGTTCATGACAGGGATGGACTTCAGAAAAACTTTTCACTGCTCAAAGACCAGGAAGCTGTTAAGATATCTCTTATCTATCCAGGCAGAGAATTAAGGGCAAAAGAAGTCAGAGATTTTCCTGCTGTTTCTATTGATCTTTTGCAGGGGGATTGGCATGCGGCATTCGAAAGTTATCAAAAATATCTCGCTGCGTGGTTTACGCCTGCCTGCGCGGATAAACGATGGTTCAGGAATGTTTTTCTGGCCAGGCTTACAACTGTAAATTATATGCCTCCTCTCTTATTTAACCGGGAAGACGGAACTTTTGATTTCAATAAAATCATTAAAGACACTATAGATAATTTCGGCTGCTTTGATCTAGTACACCTCTATGACTGGGGAGTGTATCAAAATCGTCTTAGAACTTATGCGCGAATCGGCGATACAGATCCGTCAGTAGAGTGGAAAAATGGCTGGAAGGGTTTTCTGGAATCACTTGAAGTCTTTAATAAAGCAAATATCAGAAAGAGCTTTTACATTGAAGGATACCTTTATGATACAAAAGGACAAATTAAAGGTATGGAAAATGGGCAGATCATTACAAAAAATAAAACAGGCTTAATTCCTGGTCCGGGAACTCAGATTTATATGTGTCCGCTCTGGGAAAAATGGTTTGATATTCAGACTCAAACATGCGAGAAAATTGCAAAACTAACCCAAGCTGATGGAGTTTATCTTGATTCTTTCGGTTTTGTTTCAGAAGGTAAGTCATGTTATTCTTCTCTGCACGGTCACGAAGTCCCCTGCTCTGCAATTAAAGCGGAAGGTGTTTTAACAAAAAATGTGCAGAAATTACTAAAAAAACAGAATGAGGATATCGTAGTTTTAACTGAAGCAATCCCTGTTGATGTAAATACTCAATATCAGGATGGCAGTCTTTCATATGCTCTTGAATATGCAAAGAGAAGAAATTCAGAAGCTCCAATAGATTTGCACCGCTTTGCTTTTCCGAAATTTAAGTCCTTTGAAATTTTAAACCTCTGGGGCTCGGCAGGAGAATGGCTTGCCGGGTTTAAATGGATCTTTTTTAATGGCAAGGGTTTTATGATTACAGGCTCTCATACATGGTATTCCCCCGCGGCAAGGGAGTTGATAAAAAAGTCCTGCAAAATCATGCATGAATATGCCGACCTGTTTAATTCAGATAATCCCGTGCCTTTGGTTAAGAGTTTGAGCAGGCAAATTTTGATTAATAAATTTCCACATGAAAACAGTACCATTTATACCATTTATAATAAAGCATATCAAAGCTATGACGATCTGATAATGGAATTTGATTTTGATGAAAATAAAAAGTACTTTGATATTTGGAATAATAGAGAAATTGTACCTATAGTAAAGGGTGCAAAGATTTATATTAAATACAAAATAGGACCGCAGGATCTGGGCTGTCTATTAGTTACAGACATATCTGTTCAAAATGTAAAATCTCAGGCCGTCAGTTCTAGCCATGCAGCCGGAGGCGGATTATTGTCGACGGAGTGAGTTGGGCGAAATTCTTCAAGGTGAAGGAAAAAGCTATAAAACTGAAATGGACTTTTGAATAAAGGAACATCAACCGGCATCTGTACCAATTTAAAGATATTGCATTGACATTCGTGACAGAAATCACAAACATATTTCAATAAATCAAAAAAATGTAGCGAGGTGAATTATGATACAATCTGTAGTAAGGGCTCTTAGAATTTTAGAAACAATCCATTCCAAGGGGACGGAAAAGGGAATTGGCCTGGTGCAAATAGCCCGCGAGCTGGATATGGAAAGATCTACAGTTTACAATCTGGTTAAGACGCTGTTGTCTCAGGGATATGTTGCTCAGGACGGCAATGGAGAAAAGTATCGTTTAGGGAAAAAATTGATGGAATTAACTCATGGTGAAAGTGATGAATTTCTTAAGGAATTGTTAATGCCATTGTGCCTGGAATTGCAGCAAAAAGTCGGAGAGAATGTTTCTTTAGTAGCTTACCGTTCCGGCGTTTTGAAGGTTATCTGCCGGGTATTGTGTGACAATGAGCTGGTAGTGGCGCCGAATGATTTCAAGCCGCTTTATACAACTATATCCGGTCGCTGTTTACTAGCACAACTTGATGAAGATCGACTGCGTAATATTGTCGGCGTTCTCGGTCTGCCGGGAGCAATTTGGAATGGAATCAGTGATTTTAATTCCTTAATTCTAGAGTTGCAAAGAATCAGGGAAAAAGGCAGGCTTGTTTTTGAATCAGATCAGAGGCAATTAGGCGGCGTTGGGTACTTCATTTTAGCTCCGGAGAAATTCGCGCCGCTGGCGCTTGGTTCAGCCATGCCGCTGGCGAGATTTAAAGAAAAGCATGACATATTGATCAAATATTTCGCGGACTATTCAAAAAAAATATCAACGTTTCTGGCGGAAACTAACAAGTAAGGTTTTATATAGGAATATGATAAATACAATGAGTCAAATACATTCTGGGGTTTTGTCTATTATGAATAATAGCAGCGATAATAAAAAAATAAAATCAATCGCTGACAATTTTTGTTTGCACGAATTTAACATTCTTGGCAGTGGTTGGACAAAAGTTCATTACGGAATAAGCGTTCCCGGTTTTGAAGGCAAAAATTTCTCACAACCATGGAGTATAGCCCAGGCGGAAGCTGAAATTCCAGATTTCTATAAGGGAAAGCACAAAAAACTTCTGGAGTTGCTCAAGCATTATTCAACCGACTATAACCCAATAGACTGGCAGATAGATTTCAAGTCGGGTGCGCGTTTCATGGCCGGAGTACATCACTCTGAACTGAAATACGGCGTCATTGAAGGCATGGATGCAAAGGTGTCCGCCGATATGGGAAGACTATATCAACTTGTAATTCTGGCAAAAGCTTGCAAGATTTTTAACGATGAAAAATACAAACATGAAATGCTGGCGCAGTTGCTGGACTTTATAGCCTTCAACCCGCCGGAATACGGTGCCGCCTGGCGGGCAAATATGAATGTAGCAATTCGCGCGGCGAACATTGTTGCCGCTATAGATATAATTGGCTGGAACAACCTAGATAAAGAACTTGCAGTGGAAATTTCTGAAAGCCTGGTCGCTCATGGTAAATATATTTTCGAGAACCTTGAATTTCCGGAAAATCACTTTCATCCTAACCACTTCATCGCCAACATCGCCGGTCTGCTGATAGTGGCATGCGTCACCGCGAATGTTACAGCAAAAGCAACTCAATGGTATGACTACGCAGTTAAGACTCTCGGCGAACAAATTATATATCAGAGTTATCCGGAGGGGACAAACTTTGAAGGCGCAACATCTTATCATTGCCTCGTGCTGGAAATGCTGACAGGATCATTGCTTTATGCTGCCAGAAATTCCGGTAAGAACTCGCTTGCGGATATTCGCGAATGGCTTGTCTCGATCCTTGGAGAGAGAAGCTTTAACCTGTACAGAAATATGTTCGAAGTCTTCCGCGACATAGTCCAGCCGGATGGACTGGTTCCGCTGATCGGAGATAATGATTCAGGGCGTTTCCTTTATCTTGAGGGAATGGAACTGGATAAGCGCGACTACCGGTTTCTGGCAGTAACCGGTGCGGCTCTTTTTGAAGATAACAGCTTGTTGACTGAATACGACGAACGCCATCTTGAATATGCGCAAACAATCCTTGGGCAAAAGATCGGATTGCCGGATGCGCCGCCGGCTCGGAGCACCTCATGGACTGACGCAGGTTATTATATCATGCGAGATAATGACGGCGGTTATGCTTTCATTAACTGCGGCCCGGTAGGAACCAACGGTAAAGGCGGTCATTCCCACAATGATAAACTTGCGTTGACTATGCAACTTAAAGCTAAAGATATATTTGTCGATCCCGGTATTTACGCCTACACCGCCAGTGAATATTTCCGTAACTCCTATCGTTCGGTTAAGGCACATAATACGCTCTGTCTGGCCGGGGAGGAACAAAATCATTGGGGAGTGGCCAACCCCTGGTGGGGGATGACGGAAGAAACAGAATGTGAATGCCTGAAGTGGGAAACCTCTGGTTCAAAGGATTTTTTCTCCGGCCGGCATCACGCCTATGAAAGACTTGATTGCCAAGCAGTTCACTGCCGTACCATCGAGTGGAATAAACAGGCAAGACAAATATCGATAATTGACGAACTTTCAAGCAATGGCACTTTGCCGGCGGCGGAATGCGGTTTCATGCTGGCCCCTGAATGCGTAATTACTTTCTATAGCGATAGAACTGTCATTATTAACCGGGATAATGTGAAACTTGAAATTGCGGCGGACACCGGGATATGGAAAACAGAACCTGCGTTTTATTCCCCGGAATACGGAGCTAAAGCATATACTCAGCGGCTGATATTGAAACTGCGCGAAGGATTATCCAGCAGTAAAATAGTAATTACTTATTAACGTCGGAGTCAGAATGTCACGCAAAGTCAGGATATGCACGATTTCGATGGACTCAAGAGTGTCCGGCGAACGTTCCATGGTTGACGTTTTACTGGAAATTGAAAAAAAAATTGACGCTGGAGCGGTTGACCACCCTGATCTTTATCTGCTTCCGGAAGCAAGCCTTTCCGGACTTGA
>CAIJKT010000303.1 GCA_903821255.1 uncultured Lentisphaeria bacterium
ACAACAAATTCTTCTTTTTTTACTGCCATTTATTTATCCTTAAAATATCATATAGATTTATCAGCAGGAGCAATCCTTAGCCTTCGCACATAATTTTTCTATGAGCCAAGTACTCTTCTGCCGTATTACCGGAGTTAAAATTCTTTTTTTTCTGAAGATTTTTTTCGTATATGCGATGCGGTTACTGCAAAAAATATCATCCCGATCAGCAATAAAATTACTCCTTCATTATGACCTGAAACGATTATGCTTATGATACCCGCGCCGATAAATGATGCACTGATAATACTGTACATATTTGTTTTGCTCATATATCTTGCATTTTGAACTGCTGTTCTCCCTCCGGTCAATAATTCATTCATCGCTTTGACTTCGTTTTCACATTTATCCTTACATGCCATGCGATTTGAAACACCAACAGCACAATTCATACACAATGCTCGTCCACAATTTCTACATATGGCTACACCGTCTGATTCAGGGTGATTATAACATTTCATTTATTCTCTCCTTAAGATTGTTCTGCACATTTTATTTGCAATCACTCAATTGTTTAACAATAAAACTCTAGCATTTGATTCCGGAATCGCGCATACTATAGGTTTGTCTGCCAGATTTGCAACCGGCCTTGCTTCGCCAGTTTCGGAGATACATCTGCAATCTGCCGGAAATACGATTTTTCATAGCACTTTAAAAACTGCATTTTCTGCGTTATTTGAACTTACTTGCGCCATTTTTATTGACAAAATTTCTATATGCAGAAACACGACGCACAGATAGAATAAAAAAATGGAGATAAAAAGTGAGTAAACTGAAGTATGATGAGAGTTTTCCGGAACGCGCTGGGGAATACGCGGCGAAAGGCATGAAGAACATCGAGATAGCAGCGCGGCTGGGCATCTCCAGGGACTCATTTTACGTTTATCTGCGACAGTTCCCGGTGTTTGCCAAGGCTGTCGAGACCGGACGGCTGGCGGTTGCGGACATGATGGACAGCAGCCTGATGGACCTGGCGACGGGCAACTGTTCTGTCACCACCGTCAAACACGGAGATAGCGGACACGAAACCAAGACCATCCGCCGGTGCGCTCCGGATGTGAATGCCGTCATCCGCTGGCTGGAACGGAACAGGCAATACGCCGACATCGGGGAGGAAATTGCCGATGTACAAAATTCGTCATCCGTAAACATGAACATCGCGGCAAACGCGAAGTTCGATGCGGATTTTCCGGCAGAAGCCGAAATCCATGCGGGCAACGGCGACACTGATTTACAAATCGCCCGAAGACTGGGTATTTCCCCGGCGTCATTCTATAATTATAAAAGGCAGTTCCAGGAATTCGCCGCCGCGCTGGAACGCGGCAGGCGGGAATGTTACGGCAGATTGCGGAGCCAGTTGCTGGCAATCGCACTGGGCAAGTGTACAGTAATCACCGAGACTTACCGCGACGGCGATTTCCGCAAAACCACCGAACGCCAGCTTCCGCCCAATCTGAAAGCCATCAAATACTGGTTAGACAACATCTCAGCTCAGGGACTATCCAAAGTGTCGGAGTCGGGCGGCGGCACGGTTGATTCTGCTGACGCAGATGAAAGCACTTCAGCTCAGGGACTATCCAAAGTGTCGGAGTCGCCGGTGAACTCCCAGTCCGACAAAGCCGCTGGCCGGCGGTTCTCCAAAATGTCGAGAAAAGAGCGTCAGCGGCTATTGAAAAACAGAAGGCAGGTACAATAGAAATGATACCGCTAATGTTCAAACACTATCTAAAGCATCGGAGTGCGGACGGTTATCCTGTCCGTACCGCCGTCCGTTATGTCCGTGTCCCGGACTCAGGCCAGACTGAAGAAGTCGCCTCTGGGCTGCCGCTCGGATTGAATCCTGCCGGAACGCAGCAGGAGATCAAGATG
>CAIJKT010000304.1 GCA_903821255.1 uncultured Lentisphaeria bacterium
AAAATTGCGATGATAGCGATCACCACGAGGAGTTCTATTAATGTAAAATTAGATTTTTGTTTCATCATTGCCCCTTTCTAAAGTGTTATTTCTCTTTTTAATCTTTCTGTCGAACCTGAGCCTGATATTCGACTGCGGTTCACTGTTTTACTGCCGTCGAAATGGAATCCCGAAAAAGATCAATTATTCCCGGACTGCCGGAAATGGATCCAGGCGTGCTAAAATCCCATTTCTCAGTGCAAAATGCTTATTTACGGTTTTAGCGACCTCCCGCGCTTTTTTTTATTTTGTGTGTAAACCCTTGTTATACAGTTAATACCATTTTGCGATGTTAAACCATGCATTGTAAATAATTTAACAAATCTTTTCATTGTTTTAATTTTTCACCAAGTTTATTCAACGCATCCTGAATTTTTCCGTTTTCCGTCCGGCGCAACACTGTACCGGTTAGCGCGCTTACCGCGGCAGCGGCACCAGCCGCCTGGCCGACGCTCATGGTATGGGCCATGACCCGCAACTGCCAAGGATCGGCAATGCTGATGCTTCTTCCCGCCCCCATGATCAGACCATCAATCATGCGCGGCAGCAGACACTGATAGGGCAGTTCAAAAGTATCGGCCCCCATCTCCTGGACCCCCCAGGCATTCTGTCCGGGGTGGCGGACGACGTTGCGGTACGGCACCAGGCGTCCAACCGCGTCGGCGCAGCGCATTCCGGCCGCCATCATCCCGGGCGTTAGCACGAAATCGCCGTCAATCCAGCGGGTGGCACGCAGACCGAGATTATCCGCCACGCCGGCGACAAACGATCGTTCGAAGCCGGGAAGGTAACGGCGGTAGACTTCGGCCAAGGAGAAAGCCATCCGGCGGCCATCGCAGATTGCCTGACTGACCTCCCTGGCGTCGAGACCGTCAATCTTGACATATCCGGTGACCACGTGTACCATTCCGGCCTGGCGCATCCCGTGCATCTGGCAGGCATCGGTTGTGTCATGCATGCCGACCTGTGCCGGCATTGCGCCGTCCGCCTTTGCCTGTTGAAACACTTTCATCTGCATTCCCCCGCCGTGCGGGAATAGGAAAGTTCCGCATTCGTCGTATTGCTTCAGCGCTTCTTCAAGCGTCCACTCCACATCCATCATGGCCGGATATTCATCCGGGTTGCGGCGGAAATAGTCTATAAACGCATTGACATCGACATTGCCGAGCCGAAAGCAAAGGCTGTGCAGCCGCGCTTTCAACTCTGCCGGCTGGTGCAACGGCGCCCCGGCCAGGAACGCGACATCGGCATCGCCGGTGGCATCGACCACGTTTCTGGCTACCAGCAGTTCCCGGCCAGATTTGCTTTCGATAATAACGCCTTTTAGTACATTCTGTTCCACAACGGCATCGGACACCATCACGCCCAGCAGCAATTCGACGCCCGCCTGTTCCAGCAGTTCCTGTAAGACCAGCTTGCCTTTCTCCAGATCATAGATGATATGCCCTTTATGCTCGCGCCACTTGCGGCCATAGCCCATCGCCGCGGCCAGCCGGTCTGCGATCTCCATCGGAATCCCCTGTGATCCGGGGCGATGTGCCGCCGTGTAATAGCAGTTAAATATACTGCAACACATTCCAGCTGTGGCTACTCCGCCGACACAGGTGTTGCGCTCGATCAGCAACGTTTTCACCCCGGTGCGCGCTGCGGCGACTGCCGCCGTAATACCACCCAGTCCGCCTCCGGCCACGATCACATCCCAGCTTCCCCGCAAGGGGAGCACAGATGCTTGTTTGTTGTCTGCTTTTATCAGTTTTCTTCTCCTCGATTATAGCTTTTCCATGACATCAAAATAATATTGTCAGTAACTGGCAATTCTAACGTGCCTACGTGGTTTGACATTATACCGAGATTAGTATGTCAGCGACATTTCGACTTTGCTTTGCTGGTTGAGCCGTTGCAACGTCGCCAGCTCCATGCTGCAGCCGCGGCGGATATGTTCCAGCATCGCCTGCTTCGCGCCCTGGCGATCGCTCTCAAACAGTGCCCGGACCAGATCGCGATGATGCGATTTATTCTGGTTTTCGCCATGCATTTCCCAGCCGTATTTGGAGTTGTTAAGCATCATACTCCGGAAATTCAACCGGTTCAGTTCCTTGCATAGCAACTGATTACCGCTTAGCTGGGCAAGAAGCAGATGGAAGTCAGCGTGTTTCTGAGCAAAGTCCTGAAACGATTCCGGGCCGACAAGGTTGACAGCATCGCAGGCTTCCGCCTTTTCTATAAGAATTGTTCTGGCTTCAGGAACATTACGTTCCAGCATTTTATCCACCGCGCCAACCTCCAGCAGTTCCCGGATATAATAACGCTCTTTAATTGATCCTTCGCTTTCTACCGGAATCCGGACTCCCCACTTGGGAACGTTTTCCAGTAATCCATCGTTTCCAAGCATTCTCAAACTGCTGCGCAGCGTGACGATAGTAGCTCCAACCGATTCCGCCAGCTTCCGTTGTGAAAGGAATTCTCCCTGAGGCAGTTTATTATTAATGATCATTCCTTTTAAACGATCATAAGTTATTTCTTCGCACGTTTTCATTCGCATAACCTTCAATAATTAGTTTTTTCATGATTATATTATAACCGTTATAACGGTTATAATCAACATCAATACATTAAAATAATCAAAAAAATGCATGAAAATAAATTTTTAAGCTTATAAAGTACAACAGTCATCGCGTCATCTACCGGAATGTTAAATTTCAACACATTCCCTCTAAATGATTTCATCCAGATATTTTCAGCGAATATTACTTTTTCTCTTCTTGGTTTTCCAGAATCAAAACGTGAAATCCAGTTCCGTAAAAAAAGGTCGGTTTGACGGTTTCAGACAGAAAGTCAATTCTGTCTCCTTTCGTCACCGGGATGATTATGTTAAAGCTCTCGCGGCTGTTATGAATGTGCTTTTGAAATAGTTCTTTTCCGTTATGAAGAATATAATTGACCGTGCCGTCGCCCTCTTTCTGCTCTGATTTGAAATATCCTTTCACTGTGATTTCTCCATTAAGAGGCGAAATCCAGCGGAATACAGGCATGATTTTTTTATTGTCACCAGTGTACGAAGGTTCAAAACCTCCGCTTCCTATGCAGAGGAATGGCGCGGGACCTGTCCATTTGAACTCCCATGTCTGCATTTCATATTTCATATCCTTGAAGTCTGAAACGTCATTTTTAAAGCAGTAGCCGTAGTGCCAGTTCCGGAATCCCTGTTCCCCTGAAAAATCCTTGAACGAATCTGAAATTACAGGATTAATGCCGGGGATTTCTACGGCTGATTCAATCTCTCCCTTTATAAAAAGCGGTTCTTCAGAGAGAGAGATTCTTATGTTATTTTTATTTGATATTATATCTTCATAGTTTCCGTACAAATCTATTTGCCGTAATTTCCCCTTATATTTCAGTTCGATAGACGCTTTTTCATAAGCCGTCCACATGGCCGTAATTTTTTCATTGTTACTGTTGAATGTGTAGATATAAATTCCTGACCTGTTATCTTCTGGAATCAGAGTTCTCAGGTAGACCGCTCCTGTAAAAATATTGGACAGATTGGCAATGACCGGGCAGAGCGGAGTCGGAGCGTATCTGCCCTCTGGCGCATTTTCATCACGAAAGACGCCCATCGTATTGAACTCATTATAATCCCTGGCCAGATAGCAGTTGATTTTTTCAACACCGCGACTTAGCATCACGATTGCCCTACGCGCAAAATAGACGGCATTTTTACAGCGTCCTTTTTCATAAGTCGCAAAACCATTTTCATGATCATATTCATCTTTTGACCAGAATCCTGCTTCGGTCGCCCATATCGGTTTCAACTGACCGTTGTCATATTTATTCATAAGACTATGAAGATAATCGACAGACGGTCCGCAGCATTCAGGAAAGTCCTGATTGTACGGATGAATTACAAATATATCCATGTATTTTAATGCGTTGTTTTTGAAAAGACCTTCCAAATATGCCGGAGGCATTTCAACAACTGCACTTCCTAGAATTTTTACATCCGGATGCGATTTTTTCACTGAATTATAAACAGTTTTCAGCATTTCCGTGTAGAAGAGCGGACGGTTCTCCGCTGCTGGTCCCTTGCACCATGTTCCGTTGTATTCATTCCAGACTTCAATATACCGTACCTGACCATTATACTTGTCGAGTATGCCTTTCCCGTATTCGGCATAGGCATTTCGCCCGACGTCAGTATATGGAGTCAGGCCCTTGTCATACAGAGGATTCTCATAAGTCATTATTATAAGAGGACTCATTTTATTTTCTTTAAGCGCCTTCATGTAATTATCAAATCTGCCGGAGAAATTATAAATATCCTTCCGCGTTTCTACATCTTTCCAGTAAAGCTCGTCACGGATCATGCCGATACCGGCTTTATGAAGAAGCGGAATCAGGTTTGTATTCCAGCCTTGCGCAAAATGGGTCTGCACCATAAATGGAGATTTATCGACATTATAGACCGGTCTGCTTATGATGGCGAAGGACGCCATCTGGCGGCCTTCAGCTTTCAATACATAATATCCGTTCCTGCTGATTTCTGGAGTCACTGTAAAGGAAGCATTC
>CAIJKT010000305.1 GCA_903821255.1 uncultured Lentisphaeria bacterium
CCGAAATAGGCATATTTTACATGATTTAGCTCGGTCCATAATTGTGTACCTATATTTGAAGCAAACACAATTATGAACCTAATGAATTTTTTTCTATTATTTTTGAAAAATCAATTAAAAATGGGGTGATACCATGATGCGACAACAAAACTACAGCACAATCAAATAGTATCGGGATGTCTGAAAAGGCATTCCAATACTAAACTCAAAGGCGGGATATGTAAATCCCGGGTTAAACCGTTAATCGTAAAACAATTAAACTTTTAGAAGTTGATACTAATAAACTAAGTAAAAGAGGGAAAGATGAGAAAAATATATGTGTCGGCATTGCTGTTGCTGATGGTACTGTCCAGCTTCAGCGTCTATGCGGAAAAAGTAAAGAAACTTCGTCTGAACCAGGATGACGCCCAGTCATATATGGTTTCAAAGGCCTATGAACTGAAGCACACCCGTGCATGCGACATTGCGCCTTTCGTAGAAGGCGCGGTCAAGCGCTACAATATCGACTCGAATGTTCAGCGGCTGGATTTCAAGGCCGCCGGCAAGGAGATTCTGGTAGTCAGCACGAGCGTGGACATGATGCCCTACGTTGATGACATGATATCCAAAATAGACATCCCGGGGGTCAAGGACAGTTCCGGTTCGGTGGTTGAAGGCACCGGGATCAGCCGTTTCGGGTATTATCCTAAAAACCGTGCGACTCCGGAAATGCTGAAAATTCTCCGCAATAACATCCTGCCGGGCAACAGCAGTGTGTTTCTGGACGAGAGCGTCTCCATGCTGTACTGGAAGTCCTCGAAATCCGACGGCGATCAGGTGATGCGCTGGATTAATGAACTGGACCGCCCGGTGCCGCAGGTGCAGTTGAAGATGCGGGTGTATGAAGTCCGCGACAGCGACCTTACTGACATCGGGATCAACTATGTGGCATGGAAGAACGGACCCGGACTGGATATCTTCGGGGCGGGAATGGAATCAATGAATCTTTCCGGCTGGGATAATGTTGTCAAGTCCGCTGCTTTCAAGGGCGCTGACATCATGAGCAAAGCCAACTGGGCATGGGGCGGATTCCTGTTCGCGCCGCAGTTCGATATGAGTTTTGTCCGGGTGCTGGCGCAGGGCGGCAGGGCCAGAATTGCCGATTCCGGCAGCTTGACGATGGTGAATGATTTCGATAATTCATACAATATCAAGTTTGCGCCGGATTTTCAGAATATCCTCAAAAATCCGGAAAACGACCAGACCAATGTGGTACCGGGATCGCCGTCATTTTTTGAGCTGACGATCAATCAGCCGGTAATCTGTTTCAAAGGCGCCGGCAATACGGTGTTCGAATCGCCGGACGACCGCCGCTATTACGAAGAGAAAGTGTCCGCAGTTGAAGGTACGGTTATGTTCAATTATTTCGTTTCCAAAGCCGATCCGGTGGAGCGCAATAACTTCGGACAGGAGCTTTACCAGACCATGAACGCTTCGTCCAATCTGACTTTGGCGGTAGGCAATGAACGCCTGCTCGCGACATGGAAGAAGGATTACGAAACTGAACAGACCATCGGCGTGCCGTTCCTTTCCTCGATCCCGATATTGAAATATCTGTTCGGCACGACTACAAAAGTCAAAAACAGCAGTTATTACTTTGTCACGGTCAAGGCGGACTGGGTTAATCCGGATTCCGAACTCGCAGGCTGGGCCGGCCAGTTGCTGACTCAGGAAATGCTGAAGACACCGGCTGACAAGGCGACGACAGGGGCAGCGGCTCCAGTAACAGTTCCTGCCCCTGCGGCG
>CAIJKT010000306.1 GCA_903821255.1 uncultured Lentisphaeria bacterium
AATATAATGCCAATCAGGGTGGCGGAGTATGCAATCAGACGGCTGATCTGGGGATTGAACGTCATGACAATGAACGAAGAGACGGTGCCGAAAAGCCCGATATACAGCGGCAGATCCAGAAAAATATCCGCGTTTTCAATCTTTTTCAGCTTCAGTTCAACACATTCCCTGCTCAGTTTCAGTCCGCGGAAAACCCGGAACGCGACAAACAGCGCGGTGAACTGGATAACGATAATCGAGGAGAAGATATAGAACGACAGTTTGCTGTAAAACATCGCCAGCTCCGGATCAAGTCCAACCGTAGTACTGCCGGAAGCAGCAGTGCCGGGTGCGGCTGCGCCGTTCGTCCCCTCAAACAAACCACGGAAAAACGGCGAGAGATTATAGATGTAGGAAATCATCAGAAAAACGGTGGTCGCAAACAGGAATAGAACAACAATATTGAGTAACATCAACAAATTTTTTTTCATTATCTGACCCTTGTCTTGAAAGTTGCAGCGGACGGTGATGCAGTTTCAGCGTTCCGCTCTGTTAATTGCTTCTTGCTTGAAAGCCCGGATGTTCCGGCATAAACCCGTGAACGGTATAAATCTAGCGTTAATTGCATGATTATTCAAGAGCATAAAATTGATTTTTGGCATATTGAATATGACTGCAAATCAATAGGTCAATGATTTTGTGACTTAAATTCAGGCAGGCAGGGAATAAGTCCTCCGTCATGTTTTTAATGCCGTAAGACGAATTTACATCGTGAAGAATCATCGGGCAGTGCTTGTTCCCTGCGATTACCGTCGGTACGCCTTGATTTTTCGCGGAAATAAACTATTTCTTCTGGTGTTGGCAAGTTTCGTAACGTGATTGTCACAGTTCCGGTTTTGCTGGAGGCCGGAACTGCTTTAAGACAACTATTGACCGAGAACCCGCCTATAATTTCTCTTTGTTGGCGGCGCCGAATTCGAGCCATATCGTGCGGCTCTGGTAATACTCATCCTCCAGCGCGGTTTGATTTTCGTATTTGACGGCTTTGAAGATATTGTTTTTATAGCATTTTAAGATGCCGGCCGCCAGATTTTTGATTGACGGAAAAAACACGTAGGTATTGTCCTCGGCCGAACAATAGAACACCCCGCCTTTGGACTCGCGTCTGGCCATGTCGTAGAAAAAGCCGTCTCCGGAGATATCTTCAAATATCGGCAGCCACGTCTTCCGGTGCTTTATAAAGGAATTGAGCAGAACCCGCCGTGCCCGGTTCTGGTCATTGTTTTTCCGCCATTGATTATTTTTTTCCTCGACGGCCTCCTGCAGCGGGAGAAATCTGTGGCCCGGGATCGGACCGGCGATGCCGGCGCTGCGCTGACCGTTGCGCCACATATAAAGTTTGCGGATATTGGCGGGAAGTTTTACCCCTGCAAGCTGTTCCAGACGGTCAATCTCGAAGTCATGCAATCCGGGCAGAAAGCTTTTCAGCACCTCCGGCGCTTTTGCCTGCATTTCAGTCTCCAGTTCTTTCAGCAGTTGCTCCATCGGCGTTGTTACTGCTGCCGGCATCGTCGGCGCCGAGGGGTAAAGATACTTCTTCATCCCGTAAGGAAACGTCAATATTATTATAAATGCGGAAATAGCCGCAATGCCCAAAAACAATATCCAGATAATCCGCTTCTGCATAAATCATGCTCCATTGTCAATTCCTTAATAGAACCCTGCGAACCGGAAAATCAAGCACCGCCGCCTGCCCTTTGATGCGTAAGATGTCAGGAGAACCAACCTTAATAATGATATTTACCGCACCGGACTTGTTTTGAATGAAAAAATCAGTAAATTATGCCGCTTGTGTTGTTTCATTTAATATTAAAGGGTAAGCTGATGGCGGCAGATAATGTCAAGGTGATTTTTTCCGGCGAAGGGCTGAAGTTGTCCATCGGCAGGCAGTGCCTGCTGGACGATACTGCATTGTCGGTGCATGAAGGCGAACGGGTGGGGCTGGTCGGGCGCAACGGTTCCGGCAAGTCCACGCTGCTGCGGATACTGGCGGGCGCAGAGCAGCCGGGTGAAGGTTCGCTGGCGTTTGCGCGTGACCTGCGCATCGCGTTTCTGCCGCAGGAGTTTTCCATTGACGAGAGTATTTCGGTTTATAATAATATCAAAGCCGGTCTAGTCTATTTTGAAGAACTGCTTGCCCGCTATGAAAATCTGCCGCCGCATTCCGTCGGGCATGAACAGCTTGAGGCGATCATCAACCGCTATAACGCCTGGAACCTCGACCACAAAGTGCGGACGGTCATGGAACGGCTGAATCTGCCGGACGGGGAACGCATCTGCACCTCGCTTTCAGGCGGCGAGAAACGCCGGGTCGCGCTGGGCCGCGCGGTCGTCGGCGAACCGGATCTGCTGCTGCTGGACGAACCCACCAACCATCTGGACACGGACACCGTGATCTGGATTGAAAACTTTCTGGCGGCTTATCGCGGGACCTGCGTTTTTGTCACGCATGAC
>CAIJKT010000307.1 GCA_903821255.1 uncultured Lentisphaeria bacterium
AACCGTTCATGTACCCAGGATGTAAAACCCGCGGCTTCCTGCAGACTGGTCAAATTGCCGCAAGGCGTTTCATACCATGTTCTGGTCAGGGTTTTGCCGTCTTCCGCATATACTTCGTTTTTAATTTTGACATTCGGCGTGCAAACCTTATATATCGGCGCCAGGCGGTTGACAATGCACAATCCGCGGTTCCGCATTTCACGTTCAGCCCGGCATTGCGGGATTTTTCCCTCGTATATGGTGAACGGAACCGAATCTGAATGTCCTCCGCGCAGCGAAATCAAAACTTTATCACATGGTGTCATAGTGCAACCCTCAATATTGATTATTTTGCTTGTTATATTATATTATATAACGCAAAGCGGTTAATTAAAATGTAATAAATTGCTGATTTATATGGATAATATTGCTGACAATAAAGATTATGCCAGACTCTTTGACAACAGCCCGGTTTCCGCCCGGATGGGAGTCGTGATTGTGTCGCTGGGGCGTCTTCTGGACAAAACTGGCTATTACTGCCGCGACCGGGTCAGAAATGATTATCTGCTGCTGCTGACGCTTGACGGCAAAGCATGGGTCAGGGAGGGTAAGCGGAAAAAACTGCTCGGGAAAGGCTCCTGGTTTCTGCTGCGTCCCGGAATTGTGCATTCATACCGTGACGTCACTCCATGGTCTTTTTTATATGTGCATTTTCATGGCGGCACGGCGGATCAGGTGATTAACGGGCTGTCATTTTTTAAGCGCGAGAATCTCGGGTTCGGGCAGGCCGGAAATGAGGCTAAGGAACTGTTGAGCCGGCTGGTGGCCAGCGCGAATGACGTCACCATGCCCGGGGAAATCCTGAGAAATGCCGTGCTGCTCGAATTGCTGACCTGCCTGCATTCAAATTACCGCAACAATCAGTCCGGCTATGAACCGCTGGTCAAGGCTTATGAATATATTGCCGATAATCTGGACCGGGAACTGGAGCTGCCGCGCCTGGCGGAAATCACCGGCGTTTCGCAATTTCATCTGGTCAGGATTTTCAAAGAGAAATACGGGTATCCGCCAATCCGTTTCATGCAGAAGTTAAGGATCGAAAAAGCCAAGGAACTGCTGCGGCGCGAACCCGGCAGCCGCAAAATCTATGAGATAGCCGAACTGTCCGGCTTTAAAGACCCGCTCTATTTCTCCAAAGTTTTCAGCAAGTGGACCGGCATGTCTCCGGAGAAATTCAGGATTTACGCCAAACGACCGGACCCGGCCGGCCAGTGAAGACAAAATTCATTTTGACTGGGAAAAATTTATTTAATGGCTATCTTAAAGTAAGAATGTGTTTTACATGCATGGAAATTACCGCGGAGAGGAAATCATGAAAAAATTCCGTTATGACATTTCCGGAAACTGGTACAAAGGCAACACGCATCTGCACAGCACGGCATCTGACGGCGGCAAGAGTTTCAAGGAGCTGGCGGAGTTATATAAGTCGGCCGGCTATGATTTTCTTTTCCGCACCGATCACTGGGTGAATTCAGATGTGGAAAAAGATGTGGAGAGCTATCCGCTGCTGTGGTTTGACGGAGTGGAACTCGACGGGAAGGACCATACGGGGGCATATTTCCATGTGATATGCCTCGGGCGGATATCCGGGATACGCAGTGAAGACGGCTTTGAGAACGGGTTGCGATCGGCGCGGCGGCAGGGGGCAATCACCATCCTGGCCCATCCGCACTGGTGCGGAAACTCGCTGGAAGACTGCATCCGGTGGCCGTTTGACGGGGTGGAAGTGTACAACCATGTCTGTCACTGGCTGAACGGCAAAAGCAGCGGGCTGGTCCACTGGGACGCGGCATTGAATCACAATCCGGACGTGCTGGCGTTTGCGGTGGATGACGCCCATCTCCGGCCGGAGCATCCAGGCTGGAACGGCGGCTGGATCATGGTTAACGCCGGGGAATGCACCAGGCCGTCCGTCATCAGCGCAATCCGCCGCGGCAATTTTTATTCAAGCTGCGGCCCGGAAATACAATCCATTACATGTGACGGAACCGAATTGCATGTGACAACATCGCCAGTCCGGTTTGCAAGACTTGTAGGACCCGGTTTCCGCGGCGACAGAAAGGATTGTTTTGGCGGGCAGCTCATCACCAGCTTCAGCCTGCCCTTAATGCCCGAGTGGCAATATGCTTACCTGGAGCTTGAGGATCAGGAAGGGCGGCGGGCATGGACAAACAATCTGTTCATTGCGGACAATCCATCCGAAGCGGACGATATTTGACACGCAACATCAACGGCGCCTTATATTGCCGGACAGCCGCGAAACAAGATCAGGAGCCGGTTTTATCCGCGCCATAGATCCGCCTGATATCCGGAAGCTCAGTTGAATAGTAGTGCACCCAGATATAAATGTGATTGAACAGCGCAAGGACAAGCGCGGCAGCCGAAGCATACCATAAGCCGGGAACCCACAGCAGAAAGAAGCCGAAGGTGTACATCCCGTTGCCTGTAAACCGGAAAATGCCCTCTCTGACGAACGGCATGGAACGGTAAGATGCATCGAAGTGATCTATCCCCAGCGCGCGTTTAAACGTGAAGTGGCGTTTGACCGAATACAGCAAATAAATCGCCGGAATCAGCATAACCACCGCGCCGGACCGCAGCGCGGTTTCATTCAGATGAAGCGTATTCCGGTTCGAAAATGCGAGCATGAATACAAAAATCACCCGCAAAACGCCCAGCGCCGCAAAAACGGAGGCATAGACGGCAAAGCCGCGCTTTCCGAATATTCCGGTCAACAGCGACAAATGAAGCTGTGTCCGCCAGCAGAACCAGACGAAGACCTGATGTGCCGCCGCAGTCGCCGCCGCCAGCCAGAACCAGACCGTGCTGGATAATCCCCAAAAACTGCCGTCCCGGATGCAGTCTGTGCCGCTGACAGAGAACAGCCCCGCCATAAGAACTGCCAGCAGTAAAGCATGCAGCCACTGTTTCTCGAAGATTAATCTGTTCATAATATATTCTCCTTCCCGTTTTCCGGTGACAAGAGGCCGGCGCTCTGAATCCATAATATATTTCGTTGAATGTCTATTTACTATATTGGAATAGCGCCATTTCTTAACGGCCTTATTATAATTAAGATGATAAAGCGGAAAACGGAAGATTTTTACGGCTTGAGTAAATTAGTCTTGTTATTTTTCTCATTTTTTTCAAACCATCCGTTGAAAAATCATTTCCACCCATTAGATTAAACGCGTTTATTTTTATGAAAACGGAAGATGATAAGTTTTTAGTTCATTATAAACAACCTTAACAACGACAGGAGTCAAAGGTAAAAAGATGAGTATCAGTAAATCGATTCTAAAGGGGGCAGCGTTTATGACGATTGCCTTGGGGGCAACGTCAACGTTCGCCAGTGAAGCGGACATCAAGATCCCGGAC
>CAIJKT010000308.1 GCA_903821255.1 uncultured Lentisphaeria bacterium
GGCCTGATGACCGCCAATGTCGCCAATCTCGGCAAGCCCGGATTTATGGCAGGTGAGATTAAAACCGTTCAAAGCATCTTCCCGAATCTCGCGGTTTTCGTCTGTCCCGGCCAGACCAACTACATTCTGTTTGCTCCGGTCAACCGTAAATTCGACAGCGCCGCGATCAAACCCAAATGTGATGAATTGGAGAAAATATCAAACCCGGAACTGGATTTCAGGGCAATGCTCAATACCAGAATGAAAGCGGAAGAGATCAAAGAAATGACCGGCGGAGCAATGATTTTGAAAGACGATTTTGCGCCGGTGGCAACTATGAAGTAATACGTTTTATGCTTGAAACATAAATAAGGAAGTTAATAAATGCCTGCGGTTAATAAACATATACTCTATGCAATCGCATTTTTGACCGGCTTTGCCCTGATGGGCTACGAAATCCTGGGAGTAAGAGTTCTGTCGCCTTATTACGGCGGTTCGATCTATGTATGGGGCGCGATTATCACGGTTTTTCTGGCAGGCCTGGCCATCGGCTATGCACAGGGGGGGAATATTGCCGACAGAATCGCCAACTTGAATGTCCTGCGCAGAATAATCCTTTTCCCGGCTTTGCTGATTACTACATTTCCGGTTTACGGACAACGCATCTGCAAATTAATCTACGCGCTTGAACTGGATTCCAGAGCGGGGGCGCTGCTGCTCTCCATGATTCTCTTTCTCATACCGTGTATCTTCCTCGGCGCGGTAATCCCGATTCTGGTGAAAATGCTGGCTGTTGACAGTAAAAAGATCGGCTCCGCCGCCGGCAATATTTACGCCGTGTCCACCGCCGGCAGTATTGCCGGCACCCTGTTCACCTCATTTTTCCTGATAAGCTGGTTCAGTGTCACTAAATGTTTTCTGCTCCTCGGCCTGCTCCTGATCGCATGCTGGCTGGTCTGCGTCATCTTTCAATCGAAACGTTCTAAAGAATGACTGTTGCAGTAGTCTCATTCCGGAGTTATTTTATGTACTGAAACAGATTGCACAAAAAAGTCAGGGACGGCAATGAAGAGATTAAAAAAACGGTCAGTCGCATACTGGTACTATAAGATATTGCGCGAAAGAGGTACGCCGGATTTTATCGCCCGCGGCTGGGCGGTAGGTTTATTTGTGAATTTTTTTATTCCTCAACTTTTCCAGACGGCGGCGGCAATCCCGCTGGCTTTTCTGTTCAAAGGATCGCGCATTGCCGCGTTTGTCGGCACATTCATCACTAATAACGTTACTCTTCCGTTCATCTATCCGGTACAATGTTACATTGGCGGCTACCTGATTTGCAACCCGCTGCATTATGCGCAGATAAAAACCGCGCTGAAAGAGATTATACACAATCCGTCTTATGACACTATTTATCAACTGGGAATGCATCTGGTGCTGGCCTTTTTCGCCGGGGGCGCCTTTCTGGGTATCATTTCAGCAATACCCGGCTATTTCATCGCATACCGCCTTACAGCAAAATATCAGAAAAAACGTCATGAACTGCGGATGCAGAAACGCCAGGCCAAACTTGATGCCGGAAATAAATCTTAAAATCTCTGCGATTCAGCATCTTTTCCCTGCTTGAATATTTCAATTATTCAGTAATAATCGGTTTTAATTTTTCTGTAGAGACTAATAGTTGTCTCATTCCTGCGCGTTGGCGGTGATATTTCTGCCCACGTCATTAAGCACCAGATATTTCAAATAAGAGAGCATATCATGCTGGCAGATGATGACGATTCGCGGAACACCGATGTCGGCGTAGCGCATATCAATGGAAAAACCTTTCTGGCGGATTCCGCAATTGTGCCAGTTGCCGTGATTTATATCCCAATCGAATTTGCCGTACTTCCTGCTGATTTGCTCCTGCACTTTTTTCCAGATTGCAGGGCTGTTGTCAAAAACAATCATGATTGATTCAAGCCGTCCGCCCACAAAGAAAAGCTGGGTGGCTTTTGCCTCCGGAAAGATATTATTGCCGTTGTATTGCCAGACGGAGATGGCACCGCAATAGTCCATTTTAAACGGGACGCCCAATGATTTCAACAATGCTTCCGCCGTCTGGTCGCTGCAACCGGGAAACAGTCCGGAAAAATCCAGTGATGAAGATTTCACCTTGCCGCTGAGAAAGGCATTGTACAGATTGTAGATTATAAAGTTGCGTTTAGGATTCCCCTGACAGATGTCGCAGGTGCGTTTTTCCGTCTGCGCCATCAGATTGCGACTGTCAGTAATCCTGATAATGCCGGCGCCGTGACAGCGCGGACAGGTGATCTCGCTCTTGCGGTAAGAC
>CAIJKT010000309.1 GCA_903821255.1 uncultured Lentisphaeria bacterium
ATGCCAGAAGAAGTTTAACTTCACAATAGACCAGGACACGGTTAAACGCGAAGCCGGTAAAACCACCCGCGAATTTGCCGGTATGGTAGTTATTCCCGGTTTCCGCAAGGGAAAAGCGCCGGTCGGCATGATTATGTCCCGCTACGGCGAGGAAGTCAAAAGCGAATTGAAGAAGCGCTTCTATTCGGCGGCTTTCCAGAAAGTGACCGAGGATAAATCTCTGGATATCGTCTCTTACGGCGCACCTTCCGAAGACGGCGAACTCAAGCTTGACGCCGAATACCAGTTTGCGCTGACCTTTGACGTCGCCCCGGAGTTCAATCTCCCCGAATATAAAGGCATTAAAGTGGAAGTCCCGGCGGCGGAAGTCTCTGATGAGGAAGTCGAAAAGCGCGTGGAATACTACAAGGGAATGTATGCCGCGTATGAAGATATCAGCAGCCCGGCGCAGAAAGACGATATGCTGAAAGTGTCCTACACTTCGGATTTCGCCGTCGCCGCCGATGCGCCGGCCGGTCTTGCCCGCCAGGTTCAGGCCAATGACAACTGGCTGTGGCTGAGCGAGCCGGAAATGATTCCGGGCGCCATCAATGCCCTTATGGGCGCGGAAGCCGGCAAAGAATATAATTTCACGGCGGAATATCCGGCGGATTATCGCGAAGCCGCGCTGGCCGGCAAAAAAGTTGCTTATAAATTGACGGTCAATACTGTTCAGCGCCGCAAAGCGCTGGAAGAAGCCGAACTCTGCGAAAAAATGAAAGTCGAATCTCCGGAAAAGCTGCGGGAAACGCTGAAAAACAACATTATCCGCGAATCCGAGATGAAGAGGAACACGGAAGTTGCCAATCTGGCATATGAAAAACTCTCCAATGAAATCGGACACTTTGAGATTTCTCCGGCGCTCCTCGAAGGCGAAATCGAGCGGGAACTGAAACGCGTGGTTCAGGCCAATGTCAAAAAAGAGGAAGACGTTGAAGAGTTTAAAAAGAACATTGAAGCTCATAAGAAGGAAGCCGCGGTCAATGCCGCACTGAGACTCCGCCGGGTGTTCATCCTCCGCAAAATCGCGGAGAAGGAGAATATCAAAGTTGAAAGCCATGAATTTGACGGCGAGTTGAAGAATATGAGCAAATATTACGGGTATAAAGAAAAAGAACTTCGCAGCATGCTGGAAAAATCCGGCGGCATCGAAGAAATGCATCTGGATATACTGTCCGGGAAAGTTTCTGACTTCCTGGCCAAAAATGCTCAGATCGTTGATGTTCCGGCCAGGAAGAAGTAACAGGCTTCCGCGGAAACGGCATCTATGTGAAGGGTATTTCTGTAACCTTTAGCAATAAAGAGGAGTGTGTATGAAAAATTCAGTACTGGTCCCGATGGTCGTTGAACAAACCGGAACCGGCGAACGCGGTTACGATATTTATTCCCGTCTGCTTAAAGACAGGATTATCCTTCTGGGAACCCCGGTGGATGACACGATTGCCAACCTGATTGTTGCGCAACTGCTGTTTCTTCAGTCGGAAGACCCGAAAAAGGAAATAGATCTCTACATCAACAGTCCCGGCGGCTCAATCACCGCCGGACTGGCGATTTACGACACCATGCAGGTCATCTCCTGCCCGGTAAAGACTTATTGCATCGGACAGGCCGCCAGCATGGGCGCGGTGCTGCTGGCCGCCGGCACTGCCGGCAAGCGTTATGCGCTGCCGAACGCCAGAATTATGATTCATCAGCCCTGGGGCGGTTATGAAGGCACCGCCGCCGACATCAACATCCAGGCGCAGGAAATCCTGCGGATGCGGTCCATGCTCAATCAGATTCTCTCAAACCATACCGGACAGAGCCTGAAAAAAGTCGAAAGGGATACTGAAAGAGATTACTTCATGTCCTCTGAAGAGGCTAAGGCTTACGGCGTG
>CAIJKT010000310.1 GCA_903821255.1 uncultured Lentisphaeria bacterium
GAGAGCAATAAATGAAAGTATATTTTATTAACGGCATAAATGCCGGCGGGAGCGCGGAGCTTTACAAACCTGAAATATCCATTGGCCGTGAAACGGATAATGACATCAGCATTCTTACTGCCGGAGTATCCCGTTATCATGCCAGATTTATCTGCGGCAGCGACGGCCGCTGGACCGTCATTGACCAGAAAAGCACCAACGGGGTCAGAGTCAACAGTGACACGGTCGACGGCAGCAGACTGCTGGAGGAAGGCGACATCCTCACCCTGGGTGATCAAACCATACGCTTCGGCGAGAAAAAAGATATGAAGGCGGAAATCGCTTCCGCCTTTGCTCCGGAAACAATTCCGGTAATTCAGCCGTCTCAGACCAGATCCGACGAGAACCCGGTGCCGAAAGTGGTATTCGAGCCGTTTGCCTTGACTGAAAATGAACCGGAAACACCCAGGATTGAATTTCATGAATCCAAACCGGAAACCGGGGAGCACGCGCTTGAGTCGTTCAAAACGGTTTTGACCCAGGCCGGGAATGAACCGGAGACCCCGAAAGTAAAATTTCAGGAATTCAAACCCGAAGACAACAAGCTGGATACGAATGAACCTATCTTTAAAAGCAAGGAAGAGCCGCCGTCGGAAAAAACTCTTACTTCCGCCATGGTGTTTTCCTATATCGAAGACAAAACAGAAGTCGCCAAACATCTTTCTGAAGCTCTCTTGAAAGGCAAAGCCAATATTTTCGCCAGCAAAGAGCAGTTGAAGGCGGAAATGGCCGGCGATGATCCCAACAAACCCAGACGACGTTTTTCCAATCTCCTGTTTTACACCATCGTAATCTGCTCCGCTGTCGTTTTTGTCGCTTTATTCATTATGTTCCAGGAGAACCAGAAAGGGAGATCGGAAGTAAAAGTCGAAAAAAAGATTGTCTCCTCGCCGCTGCTGGTTTATTATGAAAAAGACAAGGCAACCCCGGATAATCTTTTCCGGTTCACCATGCGCCTGGAGGCCGGCAAAGCCTATTTCAATATTGACGACCTGAAATCGCAGCGTCATTATTCCAAAACCATTGATAAAGTCAATCCGGCATTGCTTGAGACCTTGAAAAAGGAAATTGAAGGCACCACCTTCCTGTCCCTGCAGCAGCAGCCGGCCGAATCCGCGCAGGACAATATGAATGAGACCCGTCATCTGGTTGTCAGCTATGATGACAAAATCAACAACATCACAGTCAAAAATTCTTACGCTCCCGGCGCATTTGAAACCATTGAACGCGCAATTAATGATTTTGCGGGAAACTTCGGTTTGCAAACTATCGCATTGTCGCCGGATGAGTTGAAGCAGCGGGCGGAAGAACTGTACCAGAAAGCCGAAGATCTGTTCCAGAACCGCGAAGCCAAGCCGGAAAAACTGCTTGATGCCATCTCCCGCTACCAGATGGCGGTCGAATACCTGGATCAATTCTCGCCCAAGCCTGCGACCTGGGATAAGGCCAGAAAACGCGCCAGCGAGGCGGAATCCATCTTGAACAAAATGCGGGAAGACTTGAAGTTTGAATATCAGCGGCTGGCCCAGTTAAACGAATACGAAAACGCCAAAGCAGTCAGCGCGCAACTTATGAATCTGTATCCGCAAGGGTCCAAGGAATATGAAACCTTCAAGTCGAAAAATAGACAATGGGACAAAATGATTAAGGAACGCACGAGACGATGAAAACACTAAATTACATATTCAGAATATCGCTTGCGATGGCATGCATATCATCCGTACTGCTGACTTCCGGCTGCGGCCAGAAACCGCAGCCCAGGGTGGATGCGACTCTTAAAATCACCTCCAATCCCGATGGCGCAAGCGTTCTCTTCAATGACCGCGAACTGGGGACAACCCCGTACAGCGACAGAATCAGACCTACCACCATTATCCTGAAAATAGCCAAACCGAACTTCAAACCGAGATGGGAGAGAATTGAACTGAAAGCCGGAGAGGATAAAACGTTCAATTATGACTTGACTCCATCCGCCGGTTCAATATTGCTGGTCAGCCGTCCGGACGGCGCCAGGGTCATCATCAATGGCGGACTCAAAGGAACTACGCCGCTGATATTGCAGGAACAGCCGCTTGGCAGTTACGCCGCCAAACTGGAGAAACCTGGATTTGCGACTCGCGAAGTATCCTGGACTATCAAAGACGAATGCCCTCAGGAAGTCATTGTTTCTCTGAACTCGAACGTCGGCAGGCTGACGCTTACCAGCGAGCCTTCGCATGCTCAGGTGTTTATCAACGGGGCGCCGCGCGGCGATACTCCGTTCAAATGCGAACTTGAAGAAGGCAAATACCAGTTGAAACTGGAGAAAGAGGGGTTTGCGGCGATCGAGGACTATGTCAATATCCTGCGCGACCAGAATCAGGAAAAATCCATCACCATGAGCAATCTGCCCGGCTCTGTCGAAGTTACGACTGAACCTTCCGGGGCGGACATATCCATCAACGACGAACCGCACGGGGTAAGTCCGCTGAAACTCAACTCGCTGGCTGCCGGGAAATATGTCGTAAAAGCGGTCAAAAGCACTTTTGATACTGTTTCCAAAGAGGTCGTGATCGTTTCCGGTCAGAAATCTTCGGTTGAATTTGTCCTGACCAAAAACACCGGCGGCATCGATCTGATTATTAATCCACCCGGAACTAAAATTTATCTGAACGGCAAAATACAGGGAATTACTGAGAAGGGAGAAAATCCGATGCTCTCCAGAATTTTCCAGATTCGCGGCATTAATGCCGGCAGCTATGAAATCACCGCCGCCCACAAGCGCGGCGTGCCGGACACTAAAACAGTTACTGTCGCCGTCACTAAAGGCCAGATTGCCCGCCCGAAGCCGATTTCCCTGTGGGTGACCAACGCCGAGCTTAAACTGAAAGACGGCAAAGTATCCATGGGCCTGCTTTACTCCGAAAGTACGGATAAAATACTTTTCGGACCGGAGCCCGGAGTTAAGGTTGAATATTCCCGCGACGAGATAGATTACCTCAAACCAATAATAACCGGTGATGAGTAACAGAACGTAATCAATACCGGGATTTTACCGCGGTATTATTTCCGCCTGCCGCCGCGCCGCGCATTTCCTCAAAACTTTTACCGCCCGGCATGAATAAAGATATGTTTTTTTGAAATCCCGGAAGTTCTTTTTCAGAATTTTATGTTATATTAAACTCCTTGTATTAAAGCATCGTTAGAATTTATATAAGGTTATCTGAGAATGACGTTAGCAGATATGGAAGAAGGCAGTAACGCCGTGGTTGTCAGAATAAAAGGCGACAGCGCGATCAAGCGTCGCCTGATGGATATGGGAATCACCCGTGGTGCGGTAATTAAAGTTGAACGTTATGCTCCGCTGTACGACCCGATAGCAATTAAAGTGAAAGGGTACTCGCTGGCGCTGCGCGTCGCCGAAGGGCAAATGATTGAAGTAGAAATGGAGAAATGAAAATACCTGAATACAAAATAGCGGTTGTCGGCAACCCTAACTCGGGCAAGACCTGTCTGTTCAACGGTCTTACCGGAGCGTCCCAGCATGTGGGAAACTATCCAGGGGTCACGGTTGAATTTGTTTCCGGTGAATCCGA
>CAIJKT010000311.1 GCA_903821255.1 uncultured Lentisphaeria bacterium
CAAATTGAACAGCACATAGATGTCAGTAAGGTGAAACGCGGTGCCTGTAAATTCCGGACTGGCGGCATACATCGGAATACCGCGCGTTAAGACAATATAGTTTATTTTGTCTGTCAGTTTGTTGGCCGTAATATGATTTTTTATGGCATCAAGTAACGCTTTTTTCTCATCTTTATTCATCGAGCCATATTCATTTTCGCTACCGATAGCCTGCCAATCGGTCACTGAAACGTGGACAACATTGATATCAGGAATTTTGCGTGCAGTTTTAAAATACGCGCCGATTTCCAATGATGCCGGAGATTTGTCATTGACTACCAGTAATACATCGTCATAAGACGGCATTGCCCAAAGATTGGCTGCTGCAAGAATCACAGCCAGCCCCGCAACAAATCCACTCAACATTTTTGTATTCATAATTGTTTCCTTCTTTTGTTATACTGCTGATTCCGTTAGAAAATTGGGTTAATTTTCTCTTCTTTACTATTTTTACTGCTGCTTCAGCATTTGACATTGATTCCAGAATTACTATTCCGGCAGCATAACAGCTCCAGCTCCATGCTGCCGGAAAATTTGAACAGGCCGCTAAAAGCCTTATGGTTTTTTAGTAATGTACATTCCGTTCTGGTCAGTGTTCCATGACGGTATATTGCTATGCAGCTTCAAGCCAAATTTGACAGACATCGGCCCTGACCCGAAATTTGTTGAGCCGGGATTAAGTGTTGTATAGTTAAACAGCACCCCGCCGCCGGCATCGAAGTTAGCAAATGTACTTGACGGACTTACGGGAGTAAATTCGCAATGGTCGAAGCAATGTATGTAACTGGCGCCGGTGCCGCCTTGTTCATACAGCTTGTTGCTGCTGGAGAATACCCGGTGGAAATACCACACGTCACTGGCGCTTCCTCTCGGATAGAAGTCTCTGCCGTAAGAACCTGAGATCGTGGTATGATAGAGCGCCCAGGTTCCGGCCATATAACTTCCGGAGTCCCCGCATGACCCTGTCGCAATCTCATTGTTGACAAACCAACTGCTGCAAGCCAGGTTGGCGAGAGCGTTGAAGCCGCCAGTGGAAAGACCGTATTTGGCATTCTGGAATACGCAGTTCACGAACATAAATTCTGAACACTGGTTTGGAGAAGTCAGACCGATTCCGGCAGCATATTTTCCTCCGGTAAACTTGCAGTCATCATACATTACTTCCTGCGTGGCGTGTCCGAAATTCTGGTATTCCAGAGTCACGCATGGAACTGTGATCGTGCCGGGATCGCCGGAGTCATAAGCGGCAGTTTCAAAAGAAATCCCCTGAATAGTGAAATATGCGATGCCCTGGGAAAGAAATACTGAGCCTTTGTCGGTCAGCCGGCGCAGGATTTTAGTATTCCCTGAACCAGCGCCGGCGATCCAGCCGCCGGCAGTTTTTGATACTCCGCCATAAACTGAATGCGAATACCCCAGCGGGCTGGTTACCAGATAAGTTCCCGCGGGAAAATAAATCAGTCTGCCGGCATTCAGCGCCGACTGAATTGCCGCAGTATCATCAGTAACACCATTTCCGGCAGCATAGTAAGGCGAATTTTTGACATTTATCATACCTGTCAGCGCGGTGTCAACCACCGGTAATTCAATCTGCGCAGGCACAGTGACTTCCGGCAGGGGCGGTACATTGGAGTACCCCGACAAGTTGACTCCAGGATCGACCCATCTGGCATTCGGATAGGTGTTATCGCCAGTCAGCGCTTTATAATTATATATATTGCCGTCAAATATCAGTGTCGCGCCGGTTACCGGCAGCGTGTTGATATTGGTATACAAATAATTACCCAGGGCAACTACAGTCGCCCCGGACGCTGCCGTTCCGGTTACCAGTTTGCCCGCGGAAGCGGTCGAATTGTTGCCAAGCAGCCAGAGAGTTCCGCCGCCATTGTAGTCCGCATAGATTGCCTCTCCAGCCGGCCTGGCGCAATTGACCGAGTTATTCAATACAATCACATCCACATCATCCGTGGTCGCAGGCACCTGCAGCAATGTCGACGGGTATGTGTTTGCCGTTGCGCTGCCTTCCGTGCGCACATTGGCGATCATATGCGGACCGATAGTTGAAGCGGAGGTGATTTTCACGTCCGCCGGTCCAAGTGCACCCTGGAAACCGGTGCTGAACAGGCGCAGCCGTCCCTGCTTCTGGGCAATATGAAAATGTCCGCCTGCCGGCGACTGGGGGGCCGCACCGGAACTGGCGATATTGCCGCCGATGATAAAAGTATCTGCCAGAGGGTGATCAACAATAATTGAGGATTGCGAATAACCGCGCATAGTAAGATAAACCCCCTGGAACGTGAAACTTCCTCTGCCCTGGATTTCCACGGCGGCACGATCAACAAAACAGGCCTGCATCTCAAATATTGCCGGCACAAAATTCTGGAAAACAAAACTCCTGTATTCTGTTACTGCCGGCCCCAGGAGATAAAGTCCGGTGATATTGATCAAAGGCGCTTTCCGGACGATGAACAAAGGCTTGGTATTATCGCCTGGAATCAGCCTGGTCCCCATCCGGTCGCCTCCATGAATGAACAACGGAGTATCACGATTGACAGTTATCGGATTATTAATAGTGTAATCGCCCGGCGGCAGATAAATATAATTAGTCGTCCCGCTGTTCAGTGCGGTATTTAACGCCGCAGACGTGGTAATGGTTGTGAAATTGCTGTATTGGGCCGGCCGGTCATAGGAGAATGATGCAGTCAGACTCTCCTCCGGCAATGCTGAAACAATCACGTTGTCCAGCAGAAAAACACCATTAACCACGTGATCGAAGCCGCTGAATCCAATTGCATCAACTGTATTAAAAACTATATCACCTGTATCATACGGCAAATCCAGATAAACATCATATCTGCTCCAGCCGGCAGTCAGCGTGACCTGCTGCCGCGCACCTGACCAAGTCCGTTCAATGTTCAAATAAGGCGATCCGGAAACAGATTTTGCCCAGAAAGAGACTTTTATCCTGTTATAAGCCTTTACCGTACCTGAAAATGTACACGTCGCGCCGGACGAGCAACTGATCAAAGGAGCGGCAGTACTGATATTAACCCGCAAAGCTCCCGCGGATCCTCCCCAGGTATCAGCAGTCTCTCTGGAAAGTATTGTCGCGTCGGCTGCGCCATTCCGCAATCCGCTCCAGCCGGTTATCGAAGAATCAAAATTGTAATTGCTGACGGAATTAGCCACAACGTCGATATGCACATCATCTATAAGAAAATTTCCGCTGGTCACATTGGTAAACCCGCTGTATCCCGGAACTGCGACAGTATTGAAAATAATGCCTGCTGTCGTATAATCCACGTCGAAGGTAAGAGAATATTTTTTCCATGCAGTCGAAAGAACTGCCTGCGCCCGCGATCCGCCTCCGTACATTCGCTCGACATTAAGAGCTTATCCGTAAATAACTCCTAGTTTTCTATATATTATCATGGATGCTGTCAAATGAAGCAGCGCCTCATAATTGGCGGACTTTTTCTCAAATCTCACCAGGACTTTCCTGAAACGATTGAACCATGAATGAGTAACTTCGACAATCCATCGGCGAGGCTTG
>CAIJKT010000312.1 GCA_903821255.1 uncultured Lentisphaeria bacterium
TTCCGATTGCCTGTTATCAGGCAACCGGCCAGCATTATGCGCACTCAGCACTAAATGACCGTTTTCCGGCCATTTTAAATGCTCAAAATCCGGCCATTCCTAGTGCTCATCCACACATGGTTGGCGATGTATTAGTTTCGATTGAATAATGCTATTTCTAGCATATTTTTCGGCAGGGCCGTAAAGCTCTTCATCTCTCGCTTTGCAAGCTAACGCTTCAGCTATTTTGTAATAATCCTTCTCTGTATCTGAAAGCTGTTCCTCAATTTCATGAAAAGGTAAATCAGAAATAGCAATCCAAAGTGCGGTTGCATCTAGAGATAATCCATTCGTAGTGTTTTCACGTATTTTGCTAACTATTTCTAGTGCTTTCGCTTTTTGATTTTTGTAAATATAGCCATTTGCATATATTAACAGTAATGCATTACAAGGCTCTTTAACTCCTAATTGTAACTCAGAATGCGCTAAAGCTTCTAGCGCTTCTTCCTTTTTGCCAGCAATTAGCAACGCTTGACCGCGCAATGCAGAAAGCCAAACATCAGCACTTTTTTTATCGTTGTATTTTTCATCTTGATATAACTCTTGGACTGCTTCAAGAGCTTCTGCAATTTTATTTTGTGATATTTTGTTAGAAATTATATTAATAACTTTATCAAAATCATCATCGACTTCTGTTGAAATCATAGAGTTAAGACTAATATTAAAAATTGAGCACAAAAATTGCATACTAATATTCGAATTGGCTGATTGATTTTGGGCTTTTTGGGTTGCTTCAACTATTTCTAATACTTTGTCAAATTTTGCACGGTTTTCTTCTTGGTACTCATCAATTTTTTTCCTTGTTTGAGTCGTTGTATTATTAACATTATCCAACGTTGTTATTATGTTGTTAAGCTTATCTTGAACATCTCCAAGCTCAGCCCGATTAAAACAAATTTTCTTACAGATATCATCAATTTTTGCATTCCGGCCATCTATTTTTTCAATGAGAAACTCAATTAATTCACGCTGCTTTTTTTGCTCTATTTCTATTCCAATAATCTTAGTCAACTCTGTTATTCTAGTTTTTCTAGCAGCTCTCAAGCAGTCGATTATCTCTTTATGTTTTCTAATAAATTCATCATTAAGAATTTTTTGTTCATTATTCTTGTTCTTTCTAGCGGAGTAATTAATCCCTGCATACGCAACAAATAACCCTGCTATAAGCGGTATGCTTATGGGGGCACTAACCGCTGTTGCAGTAATTCCTGATGTAACAAACAAATAATCTAGCAATCCTTTATTAATTGCCCCTTTTCCTAATTCAAGCAAGGAATCTTTGACTGAAGAAAATATTTGTTTGTCATTCTGTTTAAGCATCTTATAATTTACCCTAATCGACTCATTTTGCATTCAAATAAAGCGTCTGCGTAAAAACACATCATCATATCACCTTCATTAAATCCCGCCAAGTTTGAAGCATAGCTTTTTACAGGTTATTTTTAATCCTCAACTCGTAATTTGTCATCAATATAATAATTTACAAGGCAATTTCCATACATACTCTGTGCCCAAGCTGTAATGAACAAAAAATTAGGCTAGCGTGGTCGTATTTAAGCTTTCTAATCTTTTATGTGGAAGTTGGGTTAAAATGCTAGACAGGCGAACAGTACTCCCGGTGGAATATGTCGTTCCGCTGGGGAAATCGGGGTCAAATACCTCAAAAATAGCTTTTAGAAGAAGCCAATCTACCTCACACCCAGCCGAGCAGGCCGGCTAGGCGGCGATCCCCATCACGATTAACGGATTGATCTTTGTCAGATAGAAGATCGCGAAAGCGGCGATGGCGATGATGCGGCTTACCGGCCTCTCCCGGATGCCGGACCAGGCGGCGGATATAACATACACGAGGATGAATTCGAGCCTACGGCTCTCAATGGCGGCATCTCAAAAAAGACCGTCATTTTGATAAAATGACGGGTGACATATGAATTATGAATGCAGTATTCAAAACATGGGGCGGATGAAAAAATACATTTTTTCTTCAGACCCGGCAACAGCCGGATTTGCAACAGGTTCGGGATGCCGTCAAGAGAGCAAACTGAATAACAGGGAGCCCGCGACCGGTTATGCCGGATTGCGACCTTTACGGAATCACGGTTCTATTGCATTTTCCTGCCCTTCGTTTTATAGAACCCACAAATTCTTTTGAAAAATCATGCAGTTTGCCGGGCATGGCACTAAAAATATGCCGTCTGCAGCATCTAATCTTCCCGGCATTACCGACCTGCCCCGGCTGAGGCAGTATCTTTCTTATCGGCATTGCCGGGCTGCGGCTGGGCGATAAGGGCCTGAAGCTGCTCAATCGCTTTCTGGGCAATTTTGCGGTGCTCCGGTTTGGTTTCCGGAATGCCCAGAACAACATTATAGGTTTTAATGGCGTCGGAATACTTCTTTTGAGCTTTTAATATACTCGCTTCCCCCATGCAGGCCTCGGCGCGCTGTTCCGGTTTAAGGCCTTTGTCCTTTTCCAGCAGACAGTAAATCTCCATGGCCTTGTCATAATTTTTATCGGCCTGCATGTTTCTGGCGACTTTCATATATGCACTGACCAGAGACGGGTAAAAACTCTTTTTAGCGTCAACCGTCATCGCATCGAGTTCCTGCCGGGTAAAAACTTCAATAACGGCGGGATAATTTTCCTGCGCGCTGTAAATCCATATCATAAGTCTTTTTGCCATAAACTGGTTTTGAACATTGTCCTGGCACAATGCCAGGGCCTGCCGCGCATAATCCAGAGCATTGGGATAGTCTTTTTTAGTGTTCATGACATGGCCTGCTTTCATCAGGAACCGGTATTTATCGACATTTGCAGTCACCTTGCCGAGGCCTTCCATGCAGTCATCTATCGCATCATCGTATTTCCGGGCGGCGGCATGGACGTCCGCCATTTGCAGATATACCCTGTTGCGGTCATTTCCCGCAAGGTCGGGAATGTCCAGAATTTGTTCAAGGTATTTCATTGCCTCGTCAAGGCTGGACATTTTCAGGCAGGCATAGGAAAGATCGAACAGCACGGCTACTTCCTCCGAAGAAAGCTGGGCGGCGGCCAGTGCTTTGTTGAGTTCAGCAATGGATGCCGGGTAATCTCCTGACTGCATTTTCTGCCGGGCGTGGGCATAAAGCTGTCTGAAATCCTCTCCGGCTGCGGCGGCGGACCATGCCATCATACTCACAAGCGGGAGAATGAATATTAATTTATGCAACATCATTACCGTTTCCTTAAAGATTGCCGCCGGTCTGTCATGTGCCTCATTCCGGCTGCTGACTATTAATATATCGCTCCGATGGAGCTAAAAAAACATTTTATAAATTTAAAACTATTAATCTTTCGCGCCGCCGGCTTCATTTTTTTGTCTTTCCGCCGGTTCCCGTGCTGAATACCGACTTCTGAATTCTGACTTCCGGCTTCCGGGTTGCGGGCAAATCCCGCCGGGTCATCCATTTTGCGGCTTCCGGCAGATGCTTTACCGCGCTGAAAGGTTCATCCCAGTAAGCATATCTGTCCGGACTGCCATAGAGCATATTTTTCGAAAATGCAGCCAGAAGCATTTCCGGGTCCCGTCCGAAAACCGGGATACTGCCGGGAGGAGCAAGCTTCCTCAATTTATCGCTCAGCGCCTGATTGGCAGGCCTGAAATCCTGGAATTCAGAAGGCTGCAGCATTAATTTCCGCCGGAAGAACGCGTTCTTCAGTTCATCCGGCCAATCGTCCGGCGGCATAAAGGAATTGATGTCACAGCCCTTATAGATTCTTCTGCCGGGCAGATCCACGACCCAGTGCTGCTGTTCCCGGGATACCTCCGTCAAAATATACGCCGGAGCGCCTTGAGCATCCGTCAGCAAAGCGATTTTAGCGTCAAAACCGGCCTGTTCCGCCAGGCCGCAGAAAAGTCTGGCGCGGGCATAAATATCCGGGCAGCCGTTCTCCAGCAGACCGGAAAGCCGGCCGGAGGCGGCGGGGGCGGCTTTCACCGCCAGAACAAAGCGCAGGATTTCCTCAACCGGAAAAGCTGTTTTCGCAATCGCCGCCGCGGCATGTTTCAGAATCAGGGCATCGCGCCACCTGAAATAATCAATCGTTGAAAAAGGCGGAGACCACAGCAGCGGGAGGAGGCCCTCCTGTCTGCCGAATTTCAGCGCATTCGCGGCAGGCATCGGCGGCAGTTCGTCAGGAACAATCAGCAATGATGCGGCATAAAGGGCTTTCCGCCGGTCGTCCTTCTCCACCGCCTGAAGCCATTCGGCGGCCAGTTTCTGTTCATCCCGGCAGCGGGATTCATTGATTTGCGCCAATGTGACCGCCGGTATTTTTTCGCGCAGAAGGGCAGTCAATACAATGCCGGTCAGCATTGCAGCGGCAAGCATAAAAATTATCCCGGCCCCAATCCGCCTGTCATAAGATGCCATAATTAAGTTTCTCTGATTAGTTCCAGTACGATTTATGTCCGGCTGAGAAACAAAACCCCGAGCAGCAGTGCAAAAAGTTCAAACAGATATCCGGCGAGACTGATAATGTCAATGGTCACGCCATTGAGTTTGATTTCGCAAAACCGGCGGACGACATTGGCAAAGACGAAAGCCACGGCAAAGGCAATCAGTGAAACATAGGGAGATTTAAACAGAATGAACAGAACGAAAAAACCGGCCACTCCCCAGATGTAAAGCCGGTTCTCCTGATTGATTTCAATCACCGGCAATCCGGTGTTCAGCGCCGGAGCGGCGGCCAGATGCCCCTGAATGGTAAATGACAGCACCAGCACCACGATCATCCAGTAGTAATAGCCGCAATAGAACATCAGGTAAAAGGTGAAAAGCTTGAGCAGCACCGCCAGCACCAGCACCAGGCTGCTCAGCGGCCCGGCGGCGTTGCGGACATCATTATCAAGGTTGACCATCGCATAGCCCAATGGTTTTTTGTCAAGTATTTGCTCAAACAGGGAAACGAGCGCGCCAAGACTGCGGAAAGAGTCTTTCAATTCCGTCAGCAGCGTAAGCGAAATGGCAAAAATGACGGCACCGGAAATCTTCATGGAAAGCATTGAAAGAATTCCGCCGAAGAAGAAAATAATCAGTCCGGCCACCACGCCGACAACAGGAAAACACATCTGGGTCAGCGGCGAGAATACCTCGTCTTCAAAGTCTTTTCCCGCATTTTTAATTGATGCCGGAACCGGAAGATCAATCAGCATTTCCCATGCGGCCGCAAAAGACGCCATTATAACTTTATGAATCATCCGACACTCCTGTGGTTTAATTTAAAAGGCCAGCGCGGCATCCCGTACTTCCGCTTTCGCCTGCTGACGGTTTTTGATATTCCAATATTCCTTTTCCATCAAAGTATGAACATACTCGGCAAGTTCCTTGCGGGATCTGCCTTCCGCCTTGACTTGCGGAAGAATATGCACCTCGACATTGATGGACTTATATCCTAAAATCCGCCAGAGGTGCGGCATCAATGTCATGTCGCCAAACCACGCGGTCGTCTGCCCGGCTTCGGCCGGCCGGTAATAAGTTATTACCGGCAGTATCGGATAATCACTCTGAGCAATGGCTTCAAAAGGAGTGGACTTGAACGCCTTGATGCCGTTTTCGCCGTCCGTACTGGTTCCTTCCGGATAAACCAGGATCGGAATCCCGTGTTTCATTGTATCCAGAATTTGAGAGAGCGCGTCTGAAGATTTCTGCTTTGAACCGCGGTCTATCCAGAGCGGACGGCTTATGCCGAGATACCATCCGAGAATCGGCCAGTTCCTGATGTCCATTTTCGGCGTGAATCTTATCGGAAAAATCGACCCGTGCACCAGAATGTCCAGATATCCCATATGATTTGAGACTATCATTCCGCCTTTAAACGAACCGGGATCGCCGACAATGGCAACCTTTATACTCAAAATCCTGACAAAACCGCGGCCCCACATGCGGGAGCAATATGTAACCCGCCGGATCGCGCCCCAGCCGCCGATATGCACAAAAAATGAGAAAAAACCAGTAACCGGCAACCATAAACAAATCGCCAGAAGTTTAACAATACGTCGCAGCATCATCATTTTAAACCTGCACTATTCATCTTGATTCTATGAACAAAAATGCTTGAAATATTTTTCCGGAAGACTGGCATGGTCCAGCAATACCAGGAAGTCGATGGAACTGAAGTCTTTATCCAGCGCCGGAGCCCCGCAGATTCCCACCCCGAGCCGCAGATAGCCCTTGAACAATGGCGGAATCAGATGCAGCAGAGTGCGCCGGCTATCCAGCAACTCCTGCATTTTCCCCGCATCCGGCGGCGGCAGAACAAAATTATCCGTCGGGGTCGCCTGTAAAATCGCAGATAAATTATTGCGCTCCTTAAAATGTTCATACAGCGCCCAGCCGACCGCTGGTTCCGTTGTTTCCAGACTGACACAGCCGAGCAGATATCGCATTTTTGACCGTTTAAGCACTTCGGCGATTCCGGCCCACAACAGCGCGACCACTGCGCCGCTGCGGTATTCCGGCGAGACGCATGAACGTCCGACTTCGATGGTATTCTCGGAGATTTTATCGAGACCCTCAATATGGTATTCCCTGGCGGAGTAGAAGCCGATACCGGAACTGGCCGCCATGCCCGGATGCATCCGGTAGGTGCCGACAATCAATCCGCTTTTCTTTTCAACAACAATCAGATGCAGGCAATATTCATCGAACTCGTCCCGGTCAAGCTGATCCTGCTGTGCAGACGCGAGATTTTTCCCCTGTTCAAGGCTGAAGACTTCAAAACGAAGGCGCTGGGCCATTTCAATTTCTTTGTCGGAATCAGCCATTTTGATCAGGAATTGATCCTTCTCGGCCAGCACCGGTGGTGTACATATCTGTTTTATTAATTCCTGTAAAGTCATATGCCCCGCTAAAATTTCACTTATCTCTGTTAGGTAATATGTAAAATAATGGCTCTGTACCAATATTCCAGCAACAAATCAAATCATATTATAAAAAAACACAGCATGGAAAAAACCGGCTGGAATCCACCAGACTCAGTTCGGCGCTTTCTCCAGGCCGCGTAATCTCTGAAACCATTATTAATATTTATAAAAAATTAAATCACAAAATAGAAAAATCAATCTCAGCGAATAAAAAAAATATTAAGAATTAACCGTTTTTCGACAAATAAAACATGCCGGCAATTGTTGAAGCTGTAAAATCATCTCTTCGCTTCAGGAATAAACTCCAGATAATCCAGCTCCGCAACGGTATGCGATTTAGTGTATTGGCTGTTGCCGCAAACGCTTAAGGCAAATTCTTTTGGAATTACCCCGTACGCTTTTTTCAGGTCTTCCGCCACATTGCGCTCTTCAGTATACCATTTGTCGGTGCCGTCATTCTTGTTGCGGAGACAGTACCATTTGACATTGACCAGCCCGGCGGCATAATTAACCTGCCCGGTTTCCCCGGCCGGAGTTTCCGCCTCGTAGCGGTAGGAGACACTCTTTTTGCGCACCCAGTCGTTGAAGCCGATATAAATCGCCACCGCCTGGTCATCCTTGTCCGGGCGGCGTCCGTCTCCGCCCGGAGGGAGGTTTTTAACCCGCCATCTCCAGCGCAAAATCGGGGTTTTATTCAGGTCCACGGTTTTGGACGGATTACAAACCAGTCCGCCGCTGGCCTTGTCTGCTTCAACAACAAGTTTATTGGATTTCAGATCATTGTCTTTAACGACATAGAACGAAGTGGGAGTCACGCCCGGCTTGATTGCGTCCAGTTTCCATTGTACAGGCGAATACAGTTCATCCTTTTTCTCCGTGTTGCTGAAGTCTTCACGCCAGAATGCGACATTGTCAGCCATGGACAGATATAGACAGGCGGAGAAAAAAATTGTGCCTGAAAGTATTATTTTAAGTCTGCTCATGGCTGCATTATGCCTCGTTTACAGTATTCCCGGTATTTTTTCATTATGACTTCCACATAATTCTTCGTACTCTTAATTTTTATCCGGTCCATGACTTCCCCGTCATAAGAATCCGGCTTCCAGCTTTGCGCCCGCTTATCTCCGGCATTATAGTGACACAGCGCCAGCTCAGTGCCGCATTTAAAATCACGCCACCGGGCCATCGCCTTAGCCAGATACCAGGTGCCGATTTCAATGTTCAGTTGCGGCGAATACAACATTCCGGCAGTCGGCGACTCCACGCCCTGTTCCTTCGCCCAGTCCTGCACGGAAAACTTCTGCATTATCTGCATCAGCCCGATTTCCCCGGCCCTGCCGCAGGCGGAAGGGTCGAACCGGCTTTCCCGATATATCACCGCTTTTACCAGACGGCTGTCAATACCGTATTTTCTGGCCGACTGAACGATTAAGTGATCATATTTGGTGTCGTCCAGAAATAAATCTCTGATAACATCGCGATAATACAGCGCCAGCAATACTCCCGCGACCGCAAGCATAAAAAAGCAAAGACTGCCAAGTTTTGTTTTTATGCTTTTTTTCAAAGCCTCTCCTGTTAAATATTCATTACAGACAAATCGGCTTTTCTTTAAAATTTATACAATGACCGGTATATACTCCCTGCGGCCTGCATGGTGATTAATTAATCCGCATCCTCATCATCAGGGGCGACACCGCTCTTCTTGTCTTTTGTGCTGTCACTGCTGCCGCCTTGATTGGCGTCATCATCTTCGTTATCATCGGCGTTCCTGTACATATCATCATCCTGATTGTCGTCGTCATTATCAGATTCCTTCACCCCGACCAGGGCCGCTCTTGCTTTGCCGGACATGTTGTGACATCGGTTAATGCTTCTAAAAATGTTGGAATTTACGCCAAGAGTCAATGCCAGAATCAGAACTAATACATAATTCTTCATTTTCCAGACCTCCTGTTAGTTATTGTGCACTATCCGCCTTGCCGACGGCAACAGCCGGTTTGGCAGCCGGAACCGCTTTGTTCAGCGGGACTGGTTTGCCTGCGGGAACGGCATCAAATTCGCCGTCGCCCGACGCCTGACTGTCCGGGCCGTGCGACATAAGATAATCTTTAACCTGCTTATGCAGCTTTTCCGGCAACTGCAGATTAGCTTTGACTTTACTGCCGTCAGCCTGCACTTTCAGCGCATTGCCGACATCTGCCGCCAGCGCGGGATTATCTTTGAATGCAGATGACAGTCCCAGCATCACCATGCCCTGGGCCTGCATTGCCATCATCGCCGCTGAATTTTTATTTTTACAGTCAATAACGGCATCCAGAGCAATATCCTTCTGCTCCGAGCCGTTGAAATTCAGCGCCATCCCCATCGACTTGAACGGTTGAGGGCCTGCCTGTTCGGGCATGCCGCCGTTACTCGATGCATCGGCAGGCTTGGCGGATGGCATTGAGGGATGATAAAGAATCCATGCGAGAGACTGCTGGTTTATGCCGGAAGCATCTATAAACTGCCTGCAACTGCCTTTTTTAATTTCATCCATCACGCGTCCGGCTTCCTGATAATCCGTGATCAGGGCGACATCCGGGTTCAAGTAAAAAACTCCTATTTTTTTCATGTCCCGTTGTCCGATCATCCCTGAATCAACTAATGTTTCGCCGACTTTCACAGGTTTATTTTCCAGGCAGTAAACCGTCTGTCCGTTGACTTTTTCCACCGTATAATCAATATTGTAGCCGCTTTTAAGTTTGGTTTTCAGCAACTCCACAAATCTGGCTTCCGGGATTGTCGCGTCCATGACAATTCCCCAGTAGGCGCGATCCTGACGTCCGAAAACCACTGCCAGCGGCGGCATGTCTTTTACTGAAAGGCCGTTCTTTTCCAGTTCTTTTTCAAAAGAAGTATACTTGCCGGCAAAATCTTTGTCGCTGGCGCGCATTTCTTTCACCAGCGGCAGATTCAGCGAGTCCGTTATCCGCAGGCCCAGAATCAGGTCGGCATTATCGGGAACGAAATCCAGCAGGCTTACCGCCGGAACGTTTGCCAGCATACTGAAACACATCATCAAAACTAATCCGGTTTTTTTCATCTTTTATCCTTTTTTGCGATACGATCTGTAATATTTTCGAAGCCGGGTAATTTCTAGTTTATCGGGTTAACGGTAATTTGATGTTTTACCGGTTGCAGACAGCTTTTGACCTTGGCGTCCAGTTCGGCCTGACGCGCCATCAGTTTCATGCGCAGATATTCCGCCGACTCTTTCATTTTCGGGTCCTTGTCCGCGTCCGGAAGCGTTGCCAGAAGACGAATATTGGTGATGATGCCTTTAATCATCCATGTCTCGTGATTCTGCTTGCTCCAAAGTTCGTCCTGCAGCAGTTTGAACTGGGCGGAAAACGGGTTGTCGAGAAATTCCGCCGCCAGGTTGATGCCTTGCTCCAATTCGTCTTTGCTGAAAACTTTTTTCTGGCCGCCCCAGTTGACTTCAGCCTTTGCCGACGGCAGATTGCTGACTTTCAGTTCGAAACGGTTCAAGTCCTGCTGAAACGGCACAAACGGCAGAATGCTGACTGTACCGTTGGGATCGTCAGGTTTGCCGGTGAAACAGAACGGATAGCGCGTACTCTCGATTTCCGCCATACCGGGTTTCTGAGTTATGACCGTATGTCCGGCGGACACACTGGTCTGACCCTTGAAATCCATACTGACGGCAGCAATCTGACCGTCAAACCCCATGGCTTTCAGGAACGCGTATGCCATCAGCAACTGACCGTCCGCCGCCGGGTGAACGCCGTCAGGCCCGGCGACATGGAAACTGCCGCCCAGCCTGGCTTTGGCCGCAGTCATGGCGGTCATCATCACGGTGTTGACATCGGCAAATCCGACATTGGAGGCCTGGGCTATTTCCCGGTCGATCAGGGCCAGTTTACTCAAATTTTCATTATAAACCGCAGCCCCGGGAAAACGTTTGTAAGTTTCGGAGTCAACCACGCCGGGAGAACCGACGATCACCCTGACGCCTTTGTCTTTAAAGAAATCAACGATCTTTTTCATGTTGTCGCGGTAAACCGCGCCAATGATTTTTTCATCATACGCACGGTAGCCAGATCGGAGAGCGTCGTGTAGGGAAAGAGTGTCTTCGCCTGTGTAGATCTCGGTGGTCGCCGTATCATTAAAAA
>CAIJKT010000313.1 GCA_903821255.1 uncultured Lentisphaeria bacterium
ATTTGAATTCGGCTTTACTGACAGTATTCTACAGATGTGGGCGGCATTCGTTTACGAACTGGCCGAAGGCAAGCCCAAAAGCCGTTTTGCAAGCTGCGTGAGGCCGGAGGAGACGGCGATGTCGCACCGTCTCTTTACCGCCGCGCTTAACAGCTGGAAGAATGAGAGCGTTGAAAAAGTGTAATAAATGGTAATTTAATTTTTAAATAGGCCGAAGTGCTTTTGACGGAGGGAAATATGACAATACAAGCTTTGGTAGTATCACCGAATGACTTTATTGCTGGAACTCAGACGGCGAGAATAAAGCAAGCTCTTGCAGTTTTGAAGGAACACGGCGGCGGAACGCTGGAACTCGGCCTCGATACTGTCACTGTCCCCAATACGAGTACATGGACTATAACGGAGTCGATCATATTGCCGTCTGATACAACATTGTTCTTGAACAACAGCAGGCTGAAACTGGCTGACGGCGTGTTTGACACCATAATCCGCAATGAAGGGATAATCGTCGATGAATCAGACCCAAACGGGTTGGCACGCGAATTGCGCCATAACCGCAATATAAAAATCATCGGCAGCGGAATCGGCTCGGCATTCGTTGAAGGCCCGGACATTCCTTTTGCTGCGCCGCATCCTCTCCGGGGCGGAGCGCCGCTCCCGTGGATCGGCGATTTTTATGGCTGGAGGACGGTATCAATCCTTTTAGCAAACTGCAATGATTATGAGATCGGCGGCTTTTCCATGAGAAAGACCACCTGCTGGGCGATATCGCAGGAGCACGGCTGCGAAAATATGTATATCCATGATATTGCATTCAACACGACGGTGAAGAATGGCGACGGGGTCGATTTCAGAAAAGGCTGCCGCAACGGGCGGGTGGAAAATATAACCGGGTCATGCTCTGATGATGTCGTCGCTTGTACCGCCATTATCGGCACCAACAGTTATCCCCAGGCGAGCAGAGCTTATCAGGGGGAATTCTATATTTTTCCGCTGCAGGCAGGCGGCAATGAGAGCAGCAGGCTCGGTGATTCGATTGAAAATATTGAAATCAAAAATATCAAAGCCTCGTCAAAGTGCCATGTCATCATCTGTCTGGCCGCGGGCGGAGCGAAAATTCAGAATATCCTGGCATCCGGCATCGAGGATGACATGACATTCAACGCGGCGAATATCGTGGCTGTGTATACCGGCTATGGCGAGTCGGCGAAGATGGGCGATATCAGCAATATTCATATGAAGCGGATCATTTCGAATAATTCGGCAGTGGCATTGAAAATAAACACGCCGCTGCTGGACAGTACGTTTGAGCATATTGAACAGAGAAAAACCAGCGGAACTGTATATGAAATAACTCCGCCGTATGATCAGCAGATGATAAACGTGCAAATAAAAATTTAAGAACTCTTATGCAGGATTTAAAAATGGCAAAAATACTAATCGGCTGGGCGGAAACAGATACCACGCCGGAAGGCAAAGTTGATCTGTCCGGACAATACTACCATCGGATTGCCGACGGCATTCACTCGCGGTTGTCGGCAACGGCGCTGGCGCTGGAATCCGACGGCGAACAATCCGTGATGGTTTCACTGGATCTGGTCGGTTTTCAGTCTGATTTCCAGGATGAACCGCGTTTGATGCTGCGCCCGGAAATGCCGGAACTGGATGTAAATAAAATATTTTTGAATGTCATTCATACGCATAATGCTCCAGGTGTCGATCTGATAGCCGGAATCGGCTGGCTGGCGGAGCTGCCGGGTGTTTTGACAGCCGCTGAATACCGCACATTTCTACTGGCCAAACTGAAAGCCGTAATCATCGAAGCCTGGCGCAACCGTAAACTGGGCGGTATCGCCAATGCTTTGAGTTTTGCCAGAGTCGGGCATTGCCGGCGCGCGGTTTACGCTGACGGCACTGCGGAAATGTACGGACGCACTGACCGCGAAGATTTTACTGGAATGGAGGGCGGCGAAGATTCCGGGGTTGATCTGCTGTTTACTTTTGACGAAGACCGCAAACCTGCCGGCGTGATCCTCAATCTGGCCTGTCCCTCACAGGCAATGGAAGCCACATACAAGATTTCATCCGACTTTATGGGTGAAGCCAGACAACTGCTTAAACAGCAGTTCGGGAATAATTTTCGGACGCTGGGACAGATCAGCGCCGCAGGCTGCCAGTCGCCGCGCGATCTTACGCGGAACTACAAAGGCGAACCTGATTTCTGGCACGAAAATGGAGTTACTGAAATCGGCAGCCGGTTACTGACGGCGGTTGAAAAGGTCTGTCAGTCAGCTGCTGGAATGATTGAATTCTCCCCTCAGTTACAACATGTCGTGAAAAAGGTTGCTTTGCCGTGCCGCCGTGCCTCTTATCAGGACTATATTAATGCTAAGAAAAAGCTGACTGAACTGGAGGCCG
>CAIJKT010000314.1 GCA_903821255.1 uncultured Lentisphaeria bacterium
GAGACCATGATCCTGTCAGAAAGAGGGAACTTTAATTTCACCGGATTATCTTTCTGCCAATATGGCAGAAACTGTACATTATCATTCCAGCCAAGATAATCCTGCAGTTGCCAAACCTTGTTAAGCCTGTCAGGATGAAGGACTGGATATACACTCCAATCTTTTGCATCATGGACCATCAAATACCCGAGAAAGTGATTAATCGGCTTATTAGCTTCCTGTGTCTTCCAGAAACTCATGCGATGACGTTTGCCGCATATGTCCATCGAGCGATAGAACTGCGGAATATAGTAACTCGGGGTTCCCCATTGATGCCCGGTAAAAGCAGCTCTGAATAAGCCCGGGGTTAAAATATCATAATAATTTTCCTGTTTTGCTACTTCTACAACATAATTTTCTCCGTCAGCCAGAATATCACTAAAAGCCAATACTCCTGTAATCGGTTCTTCTGTCATATGATGCATTATTAAACATTCAGGATTATTCTCGCGCATCAGAGTATAAATGCGTTTGAAAAATTCTCTTGTTCCGCGCAGGTTATATGAAGAATTCAATTCCCCGTTACTGCTTTTCCAGCCACATCCGTGTTCGGCATTATTGCATAGACGCGGCACTGCAAGGTCAAAATAAAGGTCTTTTAATTTTACCCCCTGGCTGTCAAGCTTTTTCATGCTCTCATTCAGTTTCCAGAGATAGAAGTCACGATATGAGTTTGAATTGAGACATACATAGGCATAAACATACTGCCGCTTAATTATCTCATTGCCGTCAGGGTCTGGTACTTCCCAGATACTTGTACCAAGCGGAGGTGGTGTTGCAGCCCAGTTTTCAGACCAGAATATCCAGTCCGGCGTAAGCGGAGATGTCCCGTAACCCGCAAGATATGGCAAAACCTTTACATTTATTTTTTTATGTTCCTCAAAAGTTTTTTTGATATCTTTGAAGTCAATCAGCTCCGGATCTGGATCATTTAAGTAGTTAGTCCATGATATATACCACGGATTGAATGTTTTAGTAACGCGTTCTGCCCTCCAGTTTTTTACAGGCGCTTTTACAGGAGTAGCTTGTATTGCAAATGAAATTTTCTTTTTTGCATTAACCTGAATATGATGGTCTACTATCTTTAGTTTTATCGTGGCTGAATTTTCATCTGTGACGATTTCCGCACTTTTGCCCTGGTCCTTTACTGCCCAGTCACGAAATTCTTCAGCGGCTACTTCAATTCCGGCAGAATCGTTTCCGATCCAGAATGCGGGTTTATCGCAGAAGTTTTTCTGCCAGCCATTGGCTGGCAGAAATCCAGTTTTTGTATTAGCTCCTTTATTCATTTTATCGTAATTTTTGATACAGTTATGTACCAGTGTGGCATATTCTTTTTTTAACGGTATTTCCAAATAAAGCTCATCAATTGCCATGTCACCATGATTAGGAATAATTTCCAGATCGACCCAAATAAAACTGTCAAATTCAATCTTAATGCTGGACTTCAGTTTAAATCCGTTTAATTCAGCACACCCTTCCATACTGACTTCGGTATCTTTTGCCATTAATATTCTATTAGATGATTTTTCCGGAAAATATTCTTTACCTTGCCGGATCAGCTTAAGACTTACCGGACCTGCAAGCATATCTTTCCCGTGAGTGGTAATCTGTTCCGGAAGAATACTGCGGTTGAATATGTAATTGTGCCCCCAGCATGATACAGCGCTGCCGGTTACCTTCATAGGAGTCCATGGAGGCGGTACCCGGTCTGATATTCCGATGTTATTGTTTTCCCAGACGGGCTTGCTGTCTGGATTGTTGAACGGCTGGATATATTCGAATAATGTGTCCCCGATGGAATTTAAGTAGCTGGTCTTAATCGTGTAAGGACCGGGGGGCAGCTTGCTGATGTCGACAGGAATTTGATAACTCAGACCGCCGGGGTTTTGCTTTTTCTGTAAAACTTTACTTTCTTTGCTATCGAAAAATGTAACCATAATGAATTCGCCTGGCAGTGGTTCCTGCAGATGGCGAACCGCAATGTTCATAATCCGGTCTTTAATTTTTGTATATATAAAAGAAACCTCAAATGGTATTATTCTACAGAAAGAAAAATCACCCTTGTAAACATTCCCGACTGAATCAAGACTTAGTTCCGCTTTAAAATTGCCATTTCTGCTGAACTTGTCTTTTTTCATTTCAACTTTAATATCTTTACCGGCACCAACTTCATATGATTGATTTAGCGTTGCCACAGATGATTTGTTTGCAGATAAATCGAGTTTCACTGTGGCTTTATCTCTTTCCATACTTTTCAAAGTAATACAGACATCCGCATTCCCATTTCCAAGCTCTCCTAGAGATTCAATATCAAGCTGGAATGATTTTGGACTGAAAGTAATTTCTGAAAATGATTTCACGTCATTGTAGCTGCCGCGGCAAGGAGAGGAACATGTCCATTTTTTGTATTTGGCAAAACTTCGGCAAATATTTATAAGACAGGATTTATTTACCGGATTTTTCAATCCTAGAATATCGAGAGGAATAGCGGCCTCAAAGATCCAGTTTTTGTCATTTATCTTGTTAACTACTGGAAAATCAGGAGCATTCCAGACCGCATTGTCATTCATGGCGTCGTAAAGAACGCCTTTGGAATTGAAGATAAAGTGATATGAAATGCCTTTATTGATTTCCGGATTTATATAAATTTCAATACTGTCGTCTTCCCATACAGCGCTGTCTCGGACGGCAGCGTCGCTTTTCAATCCTTCGTCGGGTACCGGAGAACTCATTCCAACATAAAGATTTTTATCATCATAGCTCAGGAAGTATTTACTCTGTGTATTCGCATAACGTCCTAATATATTGTAGAATCCGGTTGATGCGAATGCATATTCTCCCTGTCTTATTTGTCCGTCTACTGCAGCCGGGGAACGCCCCAGAGTAATTAGAGGCCGGTCATTGTTGTCAATTTTTGTCCGTTGCTTTTCCCATTCGTCCTTGATGATCTGGCCATTAACCGGTTCAGAATAAATCTTAAGCTCATCTACAAGAGTTTCACCTTCTTCGTTGGGCCATGACAACGAACCGACTGTAATAGTTTCAAACGGATTTGGACAAGGTGATTTTAAATTGATTGCGCTTTTTAATTCTCCGTCGATGTATAATTTCAAAAGTTCTTTATTCCATGAGGCACAGATAAAATGCCATTGTCCTACTTTCCAGTCGGAGATATTCGCTTCGGCAATAGTATATTTCCAATTCTGATTGTCATCCTTTTCGTTTGGTCCCAAAAGGAAGAACATGTTTTTTGCTCCGGGAAATTTATAGATTAAAAGAATTGATTTTTGCCCTGACGCTGAGAAAAAATTCCGTCCCGGTTTGTTATTTTTCCCATCCCAATTTTGCGGCTTTAACCAGAATGTTACAGTCCCGCTTTCCTTTGCAATATTATTAGTTGCATTATATTTGCAGAAATATTTCTTTTTGCCATCTGTGCTTACGCCTGCCTGCAAAGCTTTACCTTGAAGCCCTTGTTTCAGCAGATAATTAAGTGATTCGTAATCCACTAATATTCCGGGGTCTCCGGTTTCGTCCCCTCCAGCTTTTGCAGCGGCAAAATTATTGTCATAGGAAACCTGAAACATCGGTTCGGCGCTGTCGGCTCTTCCGATAATTCCAATTCCAATAACACCGACAATATAGTAAACCCATTTAAACTTCATGTTATTTCATCCTGCCATTCTTTTTATGTTAAATTACCTGAAACGCTTTTCCGATAGTCGAAAATTAGATCATATTTTGATTATCTTATTGGTTTTGTTTACACTTCTGTCAATATGTATTTTAACTTATAAATAAAACCACGTCCTTGTGCGTGGTTGTTTACTTATACATAACCTTTAGTTCTGCGGTACGAAAATTTTGCCGCCCTGTTACGTGACCGTCGAGGTACAGCACATTCGTAGCCATATTATGCCAGCGTCCTATTTTTGACTGGTCTACTTCCTCTGCTACATAATACCAACAAAACAGGTTGCTGCCAGATAAATAAACATTGACGTCAGTTATAAGCGGAGTTGAAGAAGGTTTATCAATCCGGTCCATTTTACGTGCTATATTTACCGTATAGTAGTTGATGCCATAATTGACATGCCACCGTTCGCCTAGTCCTCCGAGCATGCAATACAGATTTGCCGGACACCACAGCGGAGTTGATCTTATTTGTGTCAAGTCATACTGCTTTTTGTTCGAGAAATCGGAGGAATCGTAAATTCTCTGATACCAGTATTTTGTTCCATCCCAGGCTTTCGGCATCCAACCGTTATAAGATTCCGTATACATGTTATAGGTTATGCCTAGTTGTTTAAGATTGTTTGCGCATGATATCTGTTGCGCTTTTGAGCGTGCTTTATTCAGCGCCGGCAGCAACATCGAGGTAAGAATAGCAATAATAGCTATCACCACGAGCAATTCAATGAGTGTGAAACTGCGAGTCCGGTGCGGGTTTGTGTTCATTCTACTTTTCTCCTTTATTGTTTTTTGCGTAATTTGCTGTTGATTCGCGAATAATAAGCTGAGTCTTAAGTTTCAGGTTGACAGCATTTCCGGCAGAATCGGGATTTTCGATGGCATCAATTATTTTTGCCGCAGTCAAACGGCCCATTTCCTTGAACGGCTGTGCTACCGTGGTAAGCGGAACTGCCGCGTATTCAGCCATATCCAGATTGCCGAAACCGACGATGGACAAATCTTCCGGAATTCTCACGTTTAAATTGATTGTCTCTCGCGTCAATTCCATCGCCACGGTATCCATGACGCAGAAAACTGCGGTCGGACGCTGATCTTCCGGCTCGGCCAGCAATTTCCGGCATACTTCCCGGTAATCATCTGTGGCAGATTCGATAATGCGCGGCTGCGTTCCGGCGGCAAACTGTTTCATGCCTTCAAGATAGCCGTTGCGGCGGTTTACTGCAAATTCTATATTTCCGGTCATCGTCAAATGAGCGATGCGGCGGTGTCCAAGCTTAGCCAGATGTTCCACAACATCAACCGCCCCCTGGAAGTCATCGGTCGTTACCCCGATACCGGCTTGACGTTCATTGCCAAGATTTACTGTGCCGAACGGAATACCCTGCCGGTCCAGTTCCTGACTGATTACAGCGGTCAAACCCAGCTCGGCGACATGAAAAACCGCTCCGGAAATTCTCCATTCACGGATCTTACGGATGATTTCCTGTTCATTGCCGGCGTTCAGATGATAGAAGTAAACAGCGTAGCCGCGTTCGCTGGCTTCCTGAAAAACCCCTTCCTGGATTTTCCCGGTATATGAAGTCTGCCCCATGTCGGCGGCAATAAATGCAATCCCCCTGGCCCTGCCGGTGGCAATCGAATGCGCCATTTCATTCCGGAAATATCCCAGCTCTCTGGCGCACAAACGAATTCTTTCCCGGGTTTCAGCCTTCAATTCCATTGCTTTGGGGTGATTATTTAAAACATGGGAAATCGAGCCCTTGTTTATTCCCGTCTTAGTCGCAATGTCTTTTAAGGTAATCATCATAATATCCGTCCGCGTTAAAATAGCTCAAACACTTGCCCAACCGGTTGGGTTTGGTAATATTATATCTGCTTTTTTAATATATGTCAACACTTTTCGTCAAGAAAACAATAAAAAATACTGAAAATAAATTTTAACAACTCACGAAATTCGGCAACTGTCGCGGTATGAAGCACCATTTCCGCTCTATAACTGTTATTTACAACGCATCGCGCCTGGAAGCCGGCGTAAAGGCGTAAAGTGATTTTGAAATTATGTGCATTAAAAAGGCATCCAATGTCTTTATTCATAAGTATTTAACCCAATAGTTATTGACAGATTTACTATATGTGTAAAGAGAAATGCTTGAGTTCTGAAGTTCGAGAGTGCTAAAATTTCAAAATTTTGAAATGGAGTCATGGATTTATGGATTGCGGGAGTCTTGTAAAATATGAAAACATTTATGTTCAACCGGGCTCCAAACTCTCCGGAATCGGATGGTTGGCTGAGTGCTGGTCGCAGGGGCAAAACTATGGAACTAATGAGGCTGATAGGAGAGTGCTGTCCAAAATGTGTAAAATGCCAGAAATCGGAAGTTGTGTTCAACGGCTATCTAATGTCGGATATCTTTTATCAGAAATGAAAGAGGTTGTGCTCAATGGCACTCTAAAATATCCGATAGGCGGCAGAGAGTCAATGATCAGGGATTTATCTGGAAATTCGTGGGAATATTTCGATTTTGGAACTTATGACAACGGGAATAACTTGCATTTAAGGCGAAAGTATAATATAATTATCTATAGTATTGTATCGCCTTAGTTTATTAAAAAAATAACTTAGAGAGAAAAATGAAAAAAATATTAAGCGCTTTAATATCGCTGGCGGTTATCGCCGGAGCCAGTAATGTTTATGCTAAATTGAGTTTTTCCGGCACTGGCAGTTCGCTTAGCACTTCCTCGAAGGTGGAAGATGTCGAGAAAGAGAGCAAAACTAAGCAGGCGAGTACTTTAAAAAAGCAGGCGGATGAATATGATAAGAAAGCCGCGGATGCTGAAAAAGCCGGGAATAAAGATCTTGCTGAACTCTGCAAAAAATGTTCGGAATGCTACAGGACAATTGCGGCCGCCACTGAAAGCACCGACAAAGCTTCGAGTATAACTGCGAGCAAAGCCAAAAAAGATTTAAGTGATCTGGAAAAACAGATTAGAGATATGGAAGCAGGCGCAAATAAGCCGGCTCCTGCCAAGAAAAAATAGACGAGTATTTTTTGGGGCAATAGTTGCGCAATCCGGAATTGAATACTGTAAGTTCATTCCGGATTTTGTTTTATTTTGTTTTATTTATAAAAAAGATTATTTCTTTCTTGCAGTTTTGCTAAAAAAAGATTATCTTAAACGCTCATTCTATTTTATTATAGAAGAATTTGCCGTTTCTATTTTCGCAGAAGCGGCATTACAACACTTGAACAAAAAGAAGCCTTCCCGACGGAAATGCCGCGGAAAAGGTTTCGCAAAAAGAAGGAAGCTGTCTATGTCGAAGGTCACAATTAATGATCTGC
>CAIJKT010000315.1 GCA_903821255.1 uncultured Lentisphaeria bacterium
AATATAATGAAGAAACATATCTATGGTCATTTGTGCCGGTGTTTGACGCCAAAAACGTCAAGGACGCCTATATCATCAGTTGCCACAAAGATGAGACTATTCATTCCTTTAAAACCTCCAGCCTCTTTTTCACACTGTTGATTCAAATCGGGCTTTTCCTGATCTTTGCCTATTTTGTCCAGAGCAACGAACTGAAGACCCGTCTGCAGTCGGAAATGAAAAAAGTTGAACTGGCGGCCAGGGCCAAATCGCTGTTCCTGGCGTCAATGAGCCACGAAATCCGCACTCCGATGAACGGCATTCTGGGCATTTCCGAACTGCTCGAAGAATCGCCGCTGGACGAGAAGCAGCGCAAATATGTGGAAATGATCCGCAACAGCGGCTGTTCGCTGCTGACAATCATCAACGATATTCTGGACTTTTCGAAGATCGAATCCGGAAAAATGTCTCTGGAAGCTCACGAAATGGATGTCGAAAGATGCGTTGATTCCTGTTTTTCGCTGCTGCAGTACAGCGCCCAGGCCAAAAAACTCGATTTGCGCTTTGAAATTCCGCCGCATATTCCGCGAAAGATTATTTCCGATACGGTAAGATTGCGCCAGATTCTGCTGAATCTGCTCAGCAACGCCATCAAATTTACCGACACCGGCGAGATCTGCCTGACGGTCGGCGCTGTCCCGATCCGCGATTCGGAAGAGATTATGATGGAATTTGCGATAAAGGATACCGGCATCGGCATTGACAGTAAAGTGCTGAGCAGATTGTTTATGGCATTTGAACAGGGGGACGCCACCTCCACCCGCCGTTTCGGCGGCACCGGGCTGGGGCTGGCAATCACTAAACGCCTGACCATATTGATGGGCGGCGATGTCCGCGTGATCAGCACTCCGGGCAAAGGCTCCACCTTCACCGCATCCATCCGGACAATCCCGGTAAAAACGGCTAACGAAGCTGCCAAAACCGTCAGGAACTACAGTTCCCCGGCCATGAACGTGCTGCACGAAGAACTGAAAGATTTGAGGGTTCTGCTGGTGGAGGACGACAGAATCAACCAGGCGGTCACTCTGACCATGCTCGAGAGCGTGGGCGTCATTATCACCCTGGCGGAAAACGGACAGAAAGCACTGGACAAATTGCAGAATAATCAATATGATATAATTCTGATGGACTGCATGATGCCCGTAATGGACGGTTTTACCGCCACCCGGGAAATCATCAAAGTCTACGGCACGAATCATCCGCCGATCATTGCCCTCACCGCCAATGCCATGTCCGGCGACCGGGAGCACTGCCTGAAATACGGCATGAACGATTTCCTGTCAAAACCGATCTCCAAAGCCAAATTACTGGAGGCCATCCGGAAATGGAACCCCCGCCGCAAAACGGCTAAAACCTGAAAAATAAACAGGCTTTAATCATTTTCCGGAATTTATTTAAATGGTTCTTGATAAATCCCAATATTCCGATATTTTACTCCTGCATTTTAAAACTGAACGCAACAAAAGTATCTGGACTGGCAATTATTTTCTGACGGATGTTCCGGAAATAATGCATCTCTCCTGCTTTTACAAAGGACACAAATGAGTATTGAATTTAAGACCGATGCCGACAAAACCAGTTATGCGCTTGGAATGAATATCGGAGAATCGCTGGTTCAGCTTCCGGCTGAATTGAACGCGGAGATCCTTACTCAGGCTATCAAGGATCTGCTTGCCGGCAACCCGCCCGCGCTGCCGGAAAGCGATTATGTCGCGGCAATGAAGGCGTTCCAGGCTAAAATGCAGGCCGCCGAACAGGATGCCTCGAAAGAAATATCGATCCAGAATGCCGCCGAAGAAAAATCGTTCATGGAAGATAATAAAAAGGCCGAAGGAGTGGTCACCACCGCCAGCGGCCTGCAGTATATCGTGCTCAAAGAAGGCAGCGGTGCCAGGCCGGTCGCCGATGACACGGTAAAAGTCCATTACGCCGGAACCCTGCTGGACGGAACTGAATTTGACAGTTCCGTCAAACGCGGACAGCCTGCCGAATTCGGCGTCACCCAGGTGATCAAAGGCTGGACCGAAGCGCTCCAGTTGATGAACGTCGGCAGCAAATACCGTCTGTTCGTCCCGTCCAAACTCGCTTACGGCGAACGCGGCGCCGGGCAGGCCATCGGCCCCTGTTCCATGCTGGTTTTCGATGTTGAACTGATCGACATTCTCTGATCTCAGGTTAATTTCAAAATCTCCGGACTGTTGCAGTCCGGAGATTTTTTTTGCGGTCAGAACAGGGTCGGCTGGAAAGAGCCTTCCGGGGGAATTTCCTCGGAGGATTCTTTTTTGGCGGATGGTGCCGGTTTGTAGCGGACACCGGCTTCTTTAACCTTGCCGTGATGAACGGCCAGCGAAGGCTGTCCGCCTTCCGCGACGGAGTTATTTTCCAGGTTTTCCAGGATTTCATTGGCGCGGTCGATCACCTGCTGCGGCAGGCCGGCCAGTTTGGCGACATGAATGCCGTAGCTCTTGTCGGTGCTGCCGGGAACGATCTGCCGGAGGAAAATGACCTGATCGCCGTATTCCTTTACCGCGACGTTGTAATTTTTTACCCCGCGCTTGGTGATGGCCAGTTCAGTCAGTTCATGATAATGGGTGGCAAACTGAGTTCTGGCGCAGTTTGCCGGGCTGTCATGCAGAAATTCGGCCACGGCCCAGGCGATGCTGAGACCGTCGAAGGTGCTGGTGCCGCGCCCGATCTCATCCAGAATCACGAGACTTTTCGGGGTGGCATGGTTCAGAATATTGGCGGTCTCCACCATTTCCACCATAAAGGTGCTCTGGCCTCGGGCAATGTCGTCAGCCGCGCC
>CAIJKT010000316.1 GCA_903821255.1 uncultured Lentisphaeria bacterium
GTATCAGTGGGTCAGGCGTACACTGGAGACGAGTAAATCAAAGTTTAAACTCGTTTTTATTCATCATCTGGCCGGTGGAGCGGATGATCAGGGACGTGGCGGAGCTGAAGCCGCGCCGTTCTTTGAATGGGGCGGCAGGAATGCTGACGGCAGTGAAGGATTCACGACAAACCGTCCCGGCTGGCCGGCGCCGGTTCACCAGTTACTGGTACAGAACCATGTATCAATTGTCTTCCACGGTCATGATCATCTCTATGCAAAACAGGATCTCGACGGTATCGTTTATCAGGAAGTTCCGCAACCGGGAACCCCTGATAATGGACGGAGCCACCGCAATGCCGCCGAATACGGCTACCGCAGCGGCGTCATTCTAGGGGGGGCCGGCTACATGCGCGTGACAGTCTCATCTGATAAAATTATCGCGGAATATATTAATATTAATGTCCGGGATAATGATATTGCCAGTCTGTTATCACACTCCTACACCATCAACGCTCCGTCCAGTTTGAACGATCAAACGGTAAAGAAGAAAAATCTTACCGGTAACCAGCAACTCAACAAACAATAAAAGTGCATTCATGCGATATTTATCATTACAAATCAGGCAGATCAATAAATTGATCAGGGTCGGCATATCTCTATTCATGCTGCTTGAGATTAATCTAACTTCCGCCGGGCAGAAAACAGATGATCAGCAGCACAGTCAACGGGCAGTAAATCAAGCAGGAGAAAGAAAACGGACAAAGGGTTATGCCGCTGAACTGACACTTCCGCCGGATGTCGCCGCCAATGAAAAACTGTCATTGATTCTTGGATGCCCGACAGACACGTCAGTAGTGCTAAACATTTTATCAGCTGAAAATATTGACGGATACTGCGAGTACGGTATCGCTTCCGGTAATTATATGCGCAAAACGGAAGTATTCGAAATTACAGCCGGCAAGCCGGTAAATGTTGTTCTTGATCAGCTCCCGCCGGATAAGCAGTGCTTTTACAGGCTGCGTTACCGCAAGCATGGCGGGAATAATTTTGCAGAAGGAACTGAACATTCTTTCCACACACAGCGTGCTCCTGGAAGTACATTCATATTCGAAATACAAGGCGACTCGCATCCCGAACGCCCGCATCAGTTCAATTCCGAACTTTATGCCAGGACACTGCGGGGAGCGGCCGCGGATCATCCGGATTTCTATATAACTATCGGCGATGATTTCAGCGTTGATACCCTCAGAACCGCCAATGCCGATACGGTTGACCGGCGCTACTTTATTCAGCGTCCATTCCTGGGACTGCTGGCCCATTCAGCGCCGCTTTTTCTGGTCAACGGCAACCACGAACAGGCGGCGGCATGCAATCTTGACGGAACGCCGGACAATGTTGCTGTATGGGCGCAGAATTCCCGCAATCGTTTATTCCCTCAACCAGGAGTTGACGGGTTCTATACCGGCGATAGTCTGGCAGTCAAGTTTATCGGGCTTCTCAGGGACTATTACGCCTGGACGTGGGGGGATGCTCTGTTCATTGTCATTGATCCCTACTGGCACTCATCCCAGCCAGTAGATAACGTATTCGGCGGTGAAAAGAAAAATCGCGACATGTGGGCGGTTACGCTGGGCAATGAACAATACAAATGGCTTAAACAGACGCTGGAGTCCAGTAAGTCAAAGTATAAATTTGTTTTTGCTCATCATGTGCTTGGTACCGGACGCGGCGGCATCGAGAACGCCGGGCTGTTTGAATGGGGAGGCAATAACAAAAGCGGGAAAAGGGAGTTTGAACAGAAGCGTCCCGGCTGGGAACTGCCTGTTCACCAGTTGATGGTA
>CAIJKT010000317.1 GCA_903821255.1 uncultured Lentisphaeria bacterium
TCCGCGGATCCAGCATGACCAGCGACTGCCGTATGGCTTCCTTTACCAGTTTTTTCTCAAAAAGCCCGGCTTTCCGGGAATGTCTGCGCTGCAGCTTGATCTGCTGGTTGATTTCAATATTATTCATTTTATAAAATCCTTATAATCCTGCTTATTTAGTTAATGAGCTCAAGTGTTCCGCTATCGGGCCCAGCACCGCGACCGGCAGAAATAACAGCGCCCCGATGAAGATTACGCTGCCCAGCAGCACAAAGCCGAAAAGTGTCCGGTCAGTGTGCAGGGTGCCGCTGGTTTCCGGAACCGGTTTTTTCGCGGCAAGCATCCCGGCTATCGCCAGCGGCAGAATTATCGGGATGAAACGCGCCAGCAGCATTACGATTCCGGCAACAATATTCCATGGCGCGGTGCTGTTTTTAAGCCCGGCCAAACCGGACCCGTTATTGGCGGCGGCGGAAGTGAATTCGTACAATATTTCAGTAAATCCGCGGCTGCCGGGATTACCGACAGTATCAGCGCCCAGCGAAGTCATGGCAAACCAGGCGGTACAGCCCAGAATAAACAGCGGATGCACCAGCAATGCCAGCAGCGCCAGCTTCATTTCCCCGGTCTCCACTTTCCGCGCCAGATATTCCGGCGACCGTCCGACCATCATGCCGCAGATGAACACCCCGATGATGATATACAGAAACATATTGATAAAACCGACCCCGACTCCGCCGAACGCCACATTTGACCACATGCCGAACAACGGCAGCAGCAAGGTCAGCGGATTCAGGCTGTCGTACATGCAGTTCCCCGAACCGTTGCTGGTGGAGGTGGCAACGACACTCCACAACGCGCTCGCCCCGGTCCCGATTCTTAACTCTTTCCCTTCCTGATTGCCGGAATTCTGAGCGACCGCCAATCCGGCCAAAGCCCCGGCCGGAGCACTTTCAAAATATTCCGCCAGCACGGCACTGGCGATCATAAGGCTGCCCATTACGATAAAAACCACCAGCGCGTGTTTCATTCTGCCGGTAATTCTTCCGAACATCCAGACGCAGGCCATCGGGATGATGATGATACATAAACATTCAATCGCGTTAGTAAAGAACCCCGGATTTTCGAACGGATGCGCCGAATTCGGACCGAAAAAGCCGCCGCCGTTGGTGCCAAGCTGTTTGATCGCGACAAATGCCGCGACCGGACCTCTGGAGATCAGCTGCTCCGGACCTTCCAGGGTTATCGCCTTTATGGTTCCGCCCAGTGTCATGGGAACTCCGGAAAATACGAGCGTCAGCCCGGCAATGATGGACAACGGCAGCAGGATGAAAAGTGCTGCCCGGAGCGTGTCCTGATAAAAATTGCCGACGCCGGTTGAACCGGCCAGTGCCCTGGACATTGCCGCCAGCGCCGCCAGTCCGACCGCCGGAGTAATAAATTGCAGCCACATCAGGGCGAGCTGCGAAAAATAGCTCAAAGAAACTTCGCCGGAATAGTGCTGCTGGTTCGTATTGGTTACAAACGAGGCAACCGTATGAAATATCATACTGAATTCCAGCGGGCCTTTGCCGTCCGGATTAAGCGGCAGAACTGACTGCCCGAGTAAAACCAGAAACGCCGCGGCAAATATCAGGGCGTTGAAGATCAGCATGGCAATACAATATTCTTTCCAGTCCGAGCCCTGCGTAATGAATCTGCCGCCAATCCGGCTGATAAATTTTTCCAGCCCGGCATGCAGCGGCGAAAGCTTCGGCCCCGGCTCCATGACGCGAAACATGAAATATCCCAGCGTCCAGGAAACCGCAATTGCGACAATAAAAAACAGCGTTGTGAAAAGTATGGACATAATGGTTTCTCCAGTTTAAAATTTTTCCGGCCGGATCAAGGCGTATACCAGATAGCCGAAACAAAAAATGGTTGCGATTGTAACGATATAAATCATTATCAGACTCCTTTGTTATTTTCCGCCAGCGGCAGTGTGAACCAGAA
>CAIJKT010000318.1 GCA_903821255.1 uncultured Lentisphaeria bacterium
AAGGTATGTAACGAACCGGCAAACACAAAGGCATCCGGGAGAATCGCGAAGATGTAAAGGTTATTTTTGAACGGCTCCTAAACTCTCCGGAATCGGACTGTTGTCCGGTTTATTCTGCTGGCGCAGGGACAGAACAATGGGTCCAATGGGGCCTATGGGTCTCATGAGGCCTATGATCGGCGGCTGTCCAAAATGAGGTTGATGGTTGTCCAAAATGAGGTTGATGGTTGTCCAAAATGAGGTTGATGGTTGTCCAAAATGCCCCATGGGCTCCGACCCATAACGAAAATGCATTATGCTCAACGAGACTCCAGGCTCTCGGAGTTGTTTGAAAAAAACAAAAGTCTTGTGCTCAATGACACTATAAAGTCTCGGAATGGCTGTCCAGAACGGGAGATTGAAATGCGTTGTGTTCAATGGCTCTCTATTTACTCGGAGTGGTTGTCCAAAATGAGGGAATGGGCTGTCCAAATGGTTGTCCAAAATGACCCATAGGCCCTGACCCGTAACGAAAATGCATTATGCTCAACGAGACTCCAAATCCTCGGAGTGGTTTGAAAAATCAAAGAACATTGTGCTCAACGAGACTCCAACGACTCGGAGTGTCCGGAAGCGGGAAAAAGCAGAGCCGCCGGAGCGGCTCATATCTTCAGGCTGTTACTTTTTGAGCGCCAGTTCGCGGGCGTCGGCCAGCAGGGAATATTTGGAGATCAGATTGGCGCGGAGATTCGCCGGTTCTTTGCCGCTCTCAAGAATCTTCAGAAACTCGTCGCGGACGGCGGCAAAATGCTCTTCATGGCTGGTTCTTAATGCAGCCGGAATGTCGATCCGGAATCTGCCGCCGTCTTTGACCACGGCCAGGCCGTTATAATTCAGCGCGGCAACGGCTTTTTTCAATGTGCTTTCAAACTGGTCCGGATTGCCGTGCGGCTGGACGAACAGTTCCGGTTTGTTGCCGGTCTGCGGCCCCTGGTCAATAATCAGGTCGGAAACCGAGCCTTTCATGATCGACTTATGGGTATCGCCGCCGCCTTCCGGGGCCTGGAGCGCCCAGACGACGGAGAGTTTAACCGGGATGCCCTTGATTCTGTATCTGAATTCGCCGTTGCTGAACAGTTTCAGCGTATCGCCGGAAACATTTGCCGCGAGGCTTTCCGGGAAATTCTCCAGTTTGGTGACCAGTTTATATTTGTCCAGCGGAACATCGGTGCTCCAGCGGCGGGCGGCATCAAGTTCGACGTCCCGCGCATAATCAACACTTGCTTCGCCGAGAAGCATCCACTGGATAAGATCGACCAGGTGAGTGGTGACGTCCACAATGCCTTCGCCCTGGACATTCACGTCAAAGTACCAGCCCGGGCGGACCAGCGGCGCGCCGTTGACCGTTTTATAGAGGTGATGGACGCTTTCCTTGATGATTGACGGGGAGTCTTTTTCAATCCTGAACTCGCCGAACAGTTCTTTGCTTTTCACCAGGTCGCGCTGCAGCAGGGAGGTGATTTCATGGCGTTCGGTCATGATGTCCATCAGGATCGGATTGCCGGCGAGCACCTCTTTGAGCACTTTGACCCCGTCGCGGTTGATGGTCAGCGGCTTATCGCTGAGGACGCTGAACCCGGCATCATGCAGACCTTTGATATAGTGAATTTTAAGGTTGTTCTTGCCGGCGAGAATGGCGATGTCGCCCTTCTTTTCCGTAACCGCTTTCTCCATGAAATCCGGCGCGGCGTAAACGTGGAAGTTCCAGGACGTCGGATGCTGAGCGCGGTTGTTGAACGACTGGACCAGCTTCATATAGTTGTCCAGGTCAATGCCGGGATTGGAATATATATAGACGTCCCTGCTGATTTCAGGGTGCATTTCCCGCAGGACCAGTCCCGCATGAAAATGGCCGGGATTAACAATTACCAGAGTGTACATGTCTCTTCCTTAACTTATGTTTTTATGATTTGAAAGCCGGAGCCGGGAGTGTCCGCTGAATTTTGTCCAGGCAGTAGCCGAAACCGGGGCCTTTCAGGGTCGAAATGTCAATTACTCCATGGCGGCGCTTATAGAGTCCGGGATGTACCTTCTCTTCGGGGAGCGAGGCGTCCGGGTAGAACTGCATCGCATTGCATTCCACGCCCATGATCGTTCCGGCGTAAGCCGCCAGCAGGACATGCGGCGCGATAGCCAGCATCGGATTGGTCAAATCCTGAACCATCAGGGTCATGCCGTGAGCTTTGGCCCAGCACATGCTGAGCAGCGCCCCGGTTTGGGTTTTGCAGGTCTTCTGCGCGACGCCGGTCCAGCCGAGCGCCCGCCCGAGCTTAACCAGATGCCAGTCATGGGCGCTTTCGTCCATGAACAGCGGCTTGCGGGCGGAAACGCTGTGCACGTCGATCTGGTTTTCCTCCAGATCATACGGGAAAGGCTGTTCGACATAAAGGATTTTGCCGTAAATCTGCGGTTCCTCCTCAACCAGCCGGTCAAGAATCTCATTGACATAGGCGGGGTTCGTCACCATGCAGTTGAAGTCGGTGGTCAGCCAGTCAACATCATGTTTAATGGCGATTCTGCCGATGTCAACCAGCCGCTGGTAATCCCAGGCCTGGTCATTGCCGCGCAGTTTGACTTTCAGGCAGTTCAGCCCGTCCACCATGATCCAGTCGGCCAGCAGCACCGGATAGCCGTCTTTCGGATCCTTGTCGGACAGCTCGGAAACCGCAATGAAATCTTTGCCGCCGACCAGATGCCATACCGGCATTGTCGCCGGGATGTTTTTGACAAAGAAATCACAGGGATATTTGCCCTTGAAAGAGACCGCCGCGCCTTCAGCCGGGGTAAGATAATGGCTCAAATCATGCGACATGTATTCGCTATTGTAAGTCTCGTAAACCGGCTTCCCGAGCAGATTGCCGTAGGCGTCATGGAGTGCGATGTCGAACAGCGAACAGCAGACCAGCGCGCCGAGGTGCGGCATCGGAGCCTCCAGGGTGCGGTTGAATTCTTCAAGCAGGGGTGTAAGCTGCTTTTCAATAAATGCGTGCCCGACTTCAAACGGATGTCCGGTTTCGTCAAATTTCGCCCAGGCGGCGGCCAGTTTAACGCAGAAATCCATCATGGCTTTCTCGCGGTATTCAAAAGAAAGGCTGCTCGGCCAGACCCAGCCGACGCTCAGCGGGGTTTCCCCCCAGCCGGAAGCGGTCCTGCCGCTGCCGTCCCTGACCTCCAGTCTGGCCCTGCCGCAAGTAACCGAATTTAATGTTTCAGCGCCGAATTTCAGCGGAACCCGCATTATCGCGGGAAGAAAGTAAAGCTCTGCGGCAACAGGCCGGATATCAGTTGTTTTAGACATTTTCAGATCCTCTTTTGAATATTAATCTTAATTGAAAATCTTTAAAATATATATCCTTAAGAGGCATAAAACAAGGAATTTTAATCGAGTTGTCATCATTAAAAAGTCTAAATCAAGGCAGGTTCAGATTATTAGACAAGGCCTTTGATCATACCGTTACGCTTGCGGAATTCGCGCGGCGAAAGACCGACCCGTTTGCTGAATTCAGCGGAAAAGTACAATTGATTGGAGTAGCCGGTGCGCTCCGCCACTGCCTGAATCGGCAATGACGTGTTTAGCAGCAATGACTTGGCGGCCTCAATTTTAAGCCTGATGAAATAATTGATCGGCGACATGCCGAACTTTTCATGGAATGCGCGGTGCAGTGAAGTGGAGTTTGATCCCAGCGCCGCCGCTAATTTCTGGAGAGAGATTTTTTGTGACAGATGGTGTTCCAGCAGATCCACCGCTTTAGTCAATAAGGCAGATTTGCCGGTACGCTCAACGCCGGCTCCCAATTCCAGTATCAGTTCGTAACCGGCAACAGAGACTCGCTGCCGGAATCCAGGCTGCTTGTCACGGAGCTCGCTGATACATTTGCGCATTAGCGTTTCCACAATGCCGGAATCGCAGGGATTCACTATATCCGACTCAATCAGGCCGGTGCTGTCCAGCAGAGGTGCGAGTATATGTCCGCTGAAGCAGCAGGCCAGCCGGTGACAATGATTTTCCGGGCCGGTGGCAAATTCCATATTCAGATCCGGCAGCACCAGAAAAACTTCCCCGGGCATGACCCGGTATTC
>CAIJKT010000319.1 GCA_903821255.1 uncultured Lentisphaeria bacterium
GCATGTCTGACTTACAGGCGTTCACTGCGCGGGCAGGAGTATAACACATGGTTCAATTCCTATATCGAATGGGTCAGGCACCTGCATGAGCTTGAGGATTATTTTGAGTCAGGGAACTCCCGTATTGTCAGTAAAAGTATTGACGGCTGCAAAATCACGATGGTGAGTTCCGGCAATGTTTATTTTGAGGAAAACGGCGGGACGGTCAAATCCTGCAAATGGTATGAATTTCCGGCACAGGGGATTTATGAACTGCTGCAAAACGCCAAACCGGAACTTACAGGCAGCAGGCAAATGTTCGACGCCGATATCGCCTGTCTCAGAGGCAATATCTTCAACCCGGAGGCAATAAAAGGCAGGCCGTACCTGAAAGAGTTATGCTTGGCGGTAATTAACAGCCAGGTGGAATCCATTCTCAGCATCGCCGTTTATGATAAAACCCAGGCGGCGGCCGCTGCTGGTAAATTGTTCAATATGCTTAAGGACACCGAATTTGCGGGCATTGTCAAGTCGCGGCTCGGCCCGGAACTCTTATCAAGTTAAAGTCTTCAGGAATGCAGGGAACCGATATTATGTACACTCGACAAACAACAATTAGAACTCTGGCGGGTATTGTGCTGCTGTTCGCGGCGGGATGGCTGCCGGGCAAAGATGCCAGAGCCCCGGATTACGGGCCGCGGGCGGAATCGCCGATCTGGTTGTATAATGGTCATGCCTGTCAACTGTTCAAAGCAAGACTCACCCAGGAGGAAGCCGGAGAGAAATGCAAAGCCATGGGCGGGCATCTGGCAATAGTTGACACTGCCGAGGAAAATACTTTCCTCTGGCGCAAAGTGCAAGGCATTAAAGGCGTGATATTCGCGGACATCTGCATGAGCAGCAATAGCGGGGAGTCTGCTCAGGGCATGATGCTGGAAATTGACCGGGTGCGGGTTATTGCACGACAGACTGCCGCAGCCACGCGCGATATTAACGATCCAAACTATGACGCCGCCGGGCTTGCTTACGGATTTTTCTGTGAATGGGGTGATCCGGCAACCGCCAGGCGAATGTCTCCAAGAAAAGATACCGTCGAGGCGGAAGTGTCCGCCCCGGCGGCGGCCAAAGCTCCGGCCAGGCCGGTCTTGCCAGCGGCGGCGGCCGCGAAGCCTTCCGCCCGGAAAGTTTCCGGCAATTTCCAGTACGCTCCTGACGACCTGAACAAGTTCGAGCAGGAGCTTGATTATGTCGAACAGACGTTCTGGGATTCGGTAAAGGCGAAGAAAGCCGGTGAACCTGACCCGGGCTATGAGAAAAGACTGTTCGCTTGGGCCGCGCTGGCCGGCAATATCCAGGCCTCGCTCGTGGCCGAAAAAAAACAATATGACGGCATTGACATCAGAACTCTGCTGCCGGAGGCAAAAACTGCAAGCCAGAACGGGATGGAGTCGCCGCCGTTAACTGCGGCGAGAATCAATCTGCCGAAACATGTCTGCAAGATCGTTGAGGCATGGAAGTTCTTCAACCGGGACAAGCCGGATAAACGGTTTATTTATAAGGAGCTGCTGACATCCGAGCGGAAGCTGCCGTATGATTATAAAGAGTATCTGCGCAGCCTGCCGGGAATAACTGACCGGAACACTGCGGCGTTCCAGAAGTATCATCATGGCGAGGCTGCCAGAAAGGGCGCCGAAGTCTTTCAGGCGCTCATGGAATTGCGCGCGGAGATTGTCGCCGTTGACGCCATGAATCTGTTCGCCATGAACCCGAAGTTGAAAAGGTGAACCTGTTTATACGGGACCGTTTTTATTAAAATCAAAATTGATCAGGAGATGAGCATGAATACAAAATTGAATAAAGCAAGTGTGCTAACCGGGGTTGACTTGATAGACAAGCAGCATTTTAAGTATTTCAGCATCGTTAATAACATGATGGAAAAACTCGGCGATAAAGAGCAGAATAAAACGTTATTCAAGGAATTGAATAATTATGTAATTTATCATTTCAAGACTGAAGAAGATTTCATGAACAAATACAATTATGACAAGACGGCGCTGCATGTGCGGCAGCATGATTACTTCAGGGATAAAATCAAAGAGTTGACCAGAATATATTCTAAAACCAGCGATTTTGATGTGAATGCAAAAATGAAAATAAGCTGCCTCCTGATTGACTGGCTGGTACAGCATATTCAGACCGTGGACAAGAACTTATGTGAATTCATTATCGCTAAGTCAGCCAA